>CAISJH010000709.1 GCA_903885585.1 uncultured beta proteobacterium | reverse complement strand
CACAGACGCCGATGGCACAGGTGTCGATGCCACAGGTGTTGATGGCCCGTGGGCCGATGCAGCAGGCGCAGCTTGCAGAGGCGCCGATTCCGCTGGTGCCGACGCCAGAGTTGCAGATGCCAGAGGGACAGGTGCCGTTGGCGTACGTGCCGCCCAAGCCCGTGCAGGCGGATCGTCAGTTGGGCGCGCCCGAGTATGAGCTGCCCGTGACGCCGGAGCTGAAGCCACAACAGCAGACGCTGCAACAGCAGGCGACGCAGGTGCGGGTGCCTCAGGCGGAGATGTCACAGGCGCAGATGTCACAGGCGCAGATGTCACAGGTGCCGACGGCACAGGTGATGGTGGCACGTGTGCCGATGCAGCAGACGCAGATTGCGGATCCGCTGACTCCGTCGGCGCCGGCGCCGCAATTGCAGATGCCTGAGCCCGACGCCTCGGCGCCATCGGTCTTACCGACCACCGCCGTGAGCTCGGTGAGTCACCAGCCTTCGAGCCCGGTTCGTGCTGCAGTGGCGGCATCAGAGGATCGGAAAGACTCTGCTTCTGTGGAAGAAGGCTCACCCATGGTGTCGCCTGTGCCGAACGTGGTGTCCACGGTGGCCCTATCCGACTCTCCGTTGGCAGTGCCGCCGGTTTCGCTACGCGACCCCGCTGTCGTCACGCAGCAGGTTCGCGATGTGCTCAAGACCTTGGCAGGGCGCGACCTGACAGACCTGTGGAAGGGTACCGACATGGTGCCGGTGAGGATGCAGATCCCAGCCGGCATCCTGCCCGCCACGCAGGTGGAGTTGCTGGCGACCGACGATGGCTTCGAGGTGAGTCTGCTTACCGAGGACAGCAGCGTCGCTGCGTACTTGAGGCAGCATGAGGAAAACCTGCTCGGAGCATGGGCGGGCGGCTTGCGTGCGCAGTTGCCGGATCAGGTGTATTCGAGCCCTGACCGGGAGGCCCGCCCAGCCCAGAGCGTGTACCTCGAGAGGGGTGCTGACTCAGGCACAGCCTCAAGCCAGCAAGGCGATCAGGGCGAGCGCAGAGGCCATGGTGGCCGCAGCAGTCGCGAGGACTCGTGGGCGACTGACGTCACAGAGCGCAGAACGCCCAGCGACGTCTTGCTGCAGGAGAGCGCGCTGCGCTTCCGCTTGACACTCGGCGTGCTGCCCAGGCCCGCTGACAGACCTGAAGCCATGGGATGAGCACGTTGACTTCTGGTGATCCAGGTACTGACGCTGAAGTGGGAACGACCGCCCCAGCAAGGGTCCTTGATGACGAGATGCTGAAGCTGATGCAGGCGTTGGCAGCGCGCTATTACCGTCACGGGATGCCTGCACAGGCGGCCCAGCTCTACGCCTTCCTGATCCGCCACGAGCCCACCGTGGCCCAGCATTACCTGGCCTTGGGCAAGGCCGAACACGCGCAGGGCTGGCACGAACAGGCGTTGCAGTCCTACTCCCGCGCCGTGCGTCTGGGGCTGGCCGATGCCGACGTTCACCTCTACATCGGCCAGTGCCTGATCTTTCTGGGGCGCTTGGCCCTGGCGGAACAGGCGCTTCTGGCCTGCCTTCGGCTGAGCGCCTCGGTGCCTTTGGCGGGATCGTCCCTGTCGGATCGGGCTCGGCGTCTGCTCGCCCGCGTGCAAAGTCAACACCAGCCCGGCGCCAACTTACAGCAGTCGTCTGCTTCCGACGACGAAACCTTTGCCTCGAGAACTTCCGCATGAACACCTCTACGCCCCTGAACTTTCTCGATGCCCTGAAGGCCATTCAAGAGGGCCGTTCCCTGGCCCAGGCGGCCGGACTTTCGCGCGATCTTTTGCGCGTGCTGTACGCCTCGGCGGTGGGACTGTATGAGTCTGGGCAACATGAGGAGGCGCTGATGCAGCTCCATCAGCTGACGTCGCTGGATGCTCGCAATCCTGACCCCTGGGCCTTGACCGGCAACTGCTTCCTGAAGATGGGCCGGTTTGCCGAGGCTGTGACAGCTTGGCGTGTGGCCATGGCTGCAGCACCCACATTCGCCACCGCTGCCACGATCGTGCGCACGGCAGTGGCCATCAAGGACCCCGAGGCGTCCGCTGAGGCCTTGATGGTGGCCCGCCGCCAGCGCACGACGCCTAACCAGTTCGCCGACTACGAGGCGCTGCTGGATCTGTGGAACCGGCATTTCGCGCCGGCGTTGGTCTCCTGATCGGCATTTGACTTTCGTCGATATTGTTTGGACGGCTTGAAGGGCCGTTGCGAGACTGCCAGTCATCGATTCCTCACCTCACCTCGCACAAGGATCTGATCATGGCCATCGATGGACTCGGATCGTTCAACCCGGCACTCTTCGTTCCCCCACCGGCAGCTGCACCCGCACCGGCACCCGGTGTCGACCGTTCGGGCGGAAAGGAGCCCCCGGCCGGCGGCGTCAAGGAGTCCCCCGATGGCAAGGGCGGCGACGTCCCGCGTGACGCCGACGGCAAGCCAATCGGCCCGCAGGGCCAGGCCGAGGGATCGGGCTCTTCCGATAGCGAAGGTGGTGACGGCCGGTCTGGCGGCAGCGACGGTAAGGGCCTGGATGGCGTGGGCGGCTCCAAGGGCACGGGCGGCACGGGCGACGTGGACGGCAAGGGAAAGGTGGACGCGCCGGCGCCGCCACCTGCCAAGGAACTGGACCTCCACGCCCTGATCGACCTCCCGGCCGCGGGCGGTCAACTGCCGCCAGCGCTGCAGGTGCCACAGATCCCGCCGCCGGCCAATCTGGGCAATCTGTCCACGTCTGACCTCATCCAGCTCGTGCGTGCTGAGGCCCGCAAGACGGCGCAGGAACTCATCAAGGCCACGGCCGAGGTGATCAAGGCGCAGCAGATCCAGATCCAGGCGCTGGCCGAGAGCAAGATCAAGCAGCTCAACGAGAACATCAAGAAGCAGGAAGAGGCCGAAGAGAAGAAGAAGGCCATGGACATCCTCAAGTACGTGATGTATGCCATCTCGGCCTTGGTGATCGCCATCATGGCCGTGGCGGCTGTGGTCTCTGCGCCTTTCAGTGGTGGAGCGACGCTGGGGGTGCTGGTGGCGGTGTCCACTGCCATGTTGCTGGTCACGGTGATGGCCACCGAGATCAAGGACGAGGACGGCAAGTCCGGCATGGACCACATGATGCAGGGGATGGCCGAAGGCCTGGGCAAGATGTGGCCCAACTCCTCCGAGGACAAGCAGAAGGAGAACGGCATGATCACCGCTGCCGCGCTGATCGCTGCGATTCAGGTGACCATAGCTGTGGCCATGCTGGTCGCGACGTTGGGTACAGGCACTGGAAGCTCCCTCGCCTTCGGTGCCACGGGTGTGGGGCGGGCGATCAACAGCGGCTTGCAGGCCGTGGCCTCGGGCGTGCAGGCTGGCCTGAACATCAGTACGAAGACGATGGAGGCTGCGGCCAAGATGGCTCAGGTGGCGATGAAGGTGGTGCAGATCACGCAGGCGCTCGCCACCATCTCCACCTCGGCCACCAAGATCGCTGTTGCGGTCGAGGACTACAAGATCGCGGTGGGCAAGTCGCAGATCGAGGAGCTCAAGGCGCTGATCAAGATGCTCAACGCCATGCTCGAGTCGGACATGGACTTCCTGAAGCAACTGATGGAGATCCAGGCCAAGCTGGACCAGGGCGTCTCGAATCTCATCAAGAACGAGCACGAGACGACGATCAAGATTGCCGACATCCAGCAATTGGCGTGAACGTCTGCAGCCTTTCCGACGCCGCCAAACGAACCTTGTAAACCTGCCGGAGCATCACCATGAACCTGGGAACCACCGATTGGCAGTCGTCGACTTTCGACGGCGCCGAGTTCACACCCGAAGAGCAGGAAGCGCTCAACACCAACGTGGCCACCTTGGTGGTGACGGCCTACATGAACGACTTGCCCGATGTGGGCCCGGCCGTCGGTTTGTCGCAGGATTATTTCGACGGCTTGCATGCCTTGGCCGTGAAATACATGGCCAATGACCGCTACGAAGACGCGGCCACCCTCTTCAAACGCCTGCTGCAACTCAAGCCCAGCGAGGGCTCGTACTACAAGGCGTTAGGTGCTTGCCACCTGGGTGCACGGGACTACGAAGCTGCCGAGCGCGACTACACGGCCGCCTACTTCTTCGATGCCACCGACCCCGAGATCAGTTACTACATGGGGCAGGCCCAGTACTTCACCAAGCAGTACGAGAAGGCCTTCGACAACATGCGATTCGCGCGCGTGCTGGCCGAGGAGCGCGGTGGCCCAGCGGACCAACGCATCGTCGAATGGGCCACCCAGCTGCTGCAGCGCATGAGGCCGCTGGTGGCGCCCGAGCAGGCCGCCAAAATGGATTTGCGTCCGACCCCGAAAGCCTGATCGGCAAGACCGCTTTGGCCAGGTCGGATGCTCCGCGGCCGATGGACTGCGCGCAGGTCCGCAGCTCTCAGGTGCGTCTGCCGACCCTGCGCAGGCCCCTGGGATGGCGAGATCTGGATGCGGCAACCGTTCACGAGCGCGCCATCGCGGCCTTTCTGCTGAGATACCAGAACCTCCCGGAAGCGGAGCGACGGTTTGCAGCCAGCGCGTCGTCTTCAGGAGCGGCTGTTGCCGCAGCCGCGCCGTCGCTCGGCATGCACGTGACGACCGTTGCGGGTCAGCCCGTCTGGCCTGGGCCAGAGCGACGTCGATCAGACCTTCGTACAGGCGCCGCTGACGCGCAAAGCAAGGCGGACGGCGTGGGCCGCCTGGGCGCGGACGCGGGGAGTGCGCGTGGAAACGCAACGGCAATGGCAGCTGCAGCGGGTGACGGGCGCAATCCCGATCCCGATTCCGATCCTGATTCCGCAGAACCCCCGGGCAAGCCCCGTACACGCGGCTTGCCGAGTTGGATGCTGGCGGGCGCCATCGTCCTGGCGCTGTCCCAGGTGGTCTTGCTGCTGGTGGCGGTGCGAACACCCAAGGGCGCGGCAGCTTCGGGGTCGGAGTCGACGGCTGCGCAGGAACTTCAGGGCACCGGGCCCGTCCGTTCCGAGCTTTCTCCCCTCGCGACCAAGCTGCCTGACCTGGGGATGCGCCCGAGCGCCAGCGCTCAGACACAGGCAGATGCGCAGGCACAGACCGCGGATGTCAGGGCCAAGACGGCGACGAAGCCTGAGGACGAAGAGTTGCCACGCCCGCCGCAGGGAGTCCGGCGTTGAGCCGCGAGATCTGGCCGCCGGTGGAGCCGCCTGGTCGACGCATGTCGGATCTGGTGTTGCTTCAGGCGGTGGATCTGGGCCGGCTGCTGGCCGCAGCCAACCGGGGCGAACTTCGGCCGGTGAATGATGCGCCGCTGCGTGACTATGCCGATGCCATCTACGCATGGGTGGTGGTGGCCTGCGAGGAGTGTCGTTGGTTGGACGCCTCAGTCGGGGTGGAACACCTCGCCAGCCTGGAGCCGGACAGTTCGAGGCGTCAGCGCGCTGACTTGGCGGTGCAGCTGGCCACTGGCAAGGCGGAAGCCTCTGCTCTCAGCGCGCAGCGCCTGCTGAAGCTCGCACCGGAGGACGCCGAACTCCATTTCTTTCTGGGGCAGTCATTGGGTCTGACGGGGCGTGCTCGTGACGCGCATCTGAGCGTGAAGGCGTCGCGCGAGCTGGCCGCTCAGGGCAAGCATCGCTGGGCACATGTGGTCGATTGGTGCGATCAGTGGTTGGCCGTGCACGGCCACGCGGGGGATGAAGGGCCCAGGTCAGCGGCGGCCCCGATTTAATGTTGTCGCTGTCGACGTCCCGCGTTGCAATCACGTCATCGCCTCCACAGGCTGGTCCTCACAGACATCAGGAGCCCATCATGGCCGTCGGCAATATTCCTAATTCCCTGAATACCCCCCCCGTCATTCCGCAAGCTCCTCCCCCAGGCGTTGGCGGCGCGGGCCCTGTGACGGGCCCCACCAAGGCCGGTGACACGCAAGGGGTGCGTCCCCCGGGGGGGCTGTCCATTCCGGTGGGCGCCGGTGAGGTCTCTTACAGCAGTCCCAATCTGGAAGGCATTGATTGGGACGCGCTGACCTCCGACTACAACAACGTCGAGAACCTCTCGATCAGCATCACGGCCATCATGGTGCTGATGATCGACGTGATGAAGGAACTGCGCAAAGGCCAGCGCGAGGCCTGGATGGACGAGGCTCAGAACGCGCTTCAGATGGGCATGAACGCAGCTGACAGGATGCGCGAATCAGCGGCGGCCAAGCTGGCGTCTGACGTGATCAGCAACGCGGCCAGCATGGCGACCGCCGCCATCTCCGTGGTCACCAGCGTTGGCGGACTGAAGTCGATGCAGTCTGCCAACTTACGGATCGAAGCGGACGCGACCAAGCTGTTCGGGCCGGCGGTAGACGTCAAGGCACCTGCACTGGAGGCGCCCAAGGTCACGCTTCAAACCCCGGCCTCTCAGACACCGTCGCTGGACCTGGGTGTCGATGCGCCGACCGTGGGCGGGGTATCCGGCACCACCACGCCGACGTCGTCAGTGCTCTCGACTCCGGGCGGGGCGGACACGCCCGTGCCCGACGCGCCGGCTGCCAACACCGCGCCTCAGACCCCACCGCAAGGGGCTGCGCAACCCGCAGGCTCGGGCGCCACGCCGGCAGCGGGCACCGATGACAGCGCGACCAAGCCTTCGCCGGGCACGTCGAACGCCGGAACGCAAGCCTCTGATGCACCCGCCGAGGGCGGAACCGCGACGGCCGCCGACAAGGCGACTGCCGCCACCAAGCAGGCCACCGCCGAGATGGACAACCAGAAGGCACGTGCACAGTACGTCTCGCAGCAGAAGAGCTTGGCCCAGTCCTCATTCGACCAAAAGGCCAATATCGTCAAGGGCTTGACTGAAGTTGGCGCGGCCATTGCCAAGATGGGTGCGGCCGTCGGGGAGTACTACTCGGGCCGAATCCAGGCCGAGGCCAAGGAATTCGAAGCCTTGGGCTCGTATTCCCAGGCGCTGATGCAGGCCGAGCTGGAATTCGCCAACCAGATGCGTGACGCTATCCGCACCGTCATCGACACCATGAAGGGTGCCGAGCAGGCCAAGCACCAGGCGATGCAAGGCATCTACAACATCTGACCTTCGTCGCGTCACTGCGCACAACATTTGCCCGGCCCGCGAACATCGGGTGGTCATGCAGAGGTAACTGACAGCAGTTGAGATCCATCATGAAATGTGACTTTAGGCTATTAGACTTTGGTATGATTTGATCAAGCCGAGCATGGTGCGTATGGAAGCGCCCCCGCTGCGGGGCGCTTTCTCTTTTTTGGGGGCCGCATGAGCGATCGCGAACTGCTGAAAACCTATGCTCAGGACGTGGACCTTCTCCTGACCGAAATCTGCCTGACAGCTGCGATGTACGGCTTGGACGCTTCGGTCACGGCCATGGCCGACCATCTCCGCGACATGCCCCGCACTGAGGGCGCAGCTCTCCTGGCCATGGCCTTGTCCAAGACCGCCGTGAGGGACTACCCCCAAGCCCTGACCTGGGCTGATCGCGTGCTCAACAACCCCCAGATGGCCGCATTGCATGCTGAGGCCACTGCCTTCCGGCAACTGGCATTGCAATTGCAGCAGGGGCGACAGCCTGACGCGCTGAAGCCATTGGGCTGAGTGGGCTGTAAATGAACTTGGCGTCGTGGGGGGCCTTGCCCTGGGAGCGGAGTGCCTCGAGGGTTGATCGCATCGAGCCTGTTCAGCGCGGTTCCGCGTCTGGACTCTTGCGGCCGCTGCGCGGCGACGAGTTGCGTCCGCTCACTCGGCCAGATCCATCTGGCTTGTACGCGGGGGATGTGGCTCACTTTGAACGCTTGGTGGGCTTCAGGGGCGCGGGTGAACAGGAAGGACCCCTGGTCGTGACGGGAGGGCAGGCGCCGTTCCAAGAGCCGACGGGTACTGTTCGCTCTTCAATCGGCCAGACGCCTGCGGAGCGGGTCGTTCTCGGGCTCGCCCACCTTCGCACCCTCCACGGCCTGTGAATTGCTGGAGATTCGTTGATGCGAGTGATCAGTCCCTGGAGCTTGACCCACTTGGTGCGGCGTGCGGTGCAATGGTGCATGCTGGCAGCGCTGGGCTTGGTGCTCAGTGGCTGCAGCACCGACATCCTGCTCAGGGATCTGACCGAGCGCGATGCGAACGAGATTGTCAGCGTGCTGTACACCAGTTCCATCGAGGCAAGAAAGGTGGCTGACGCCAAGGGCAAGTCCTTCCTCGTGGAGGTGCAGTCGGGCGACATGCCTCGTGCCGTGGCAGTGCTGCGTGCGCTGGGTCTTCCCAAGAGCCCGCGAGCCAACCTCAACGAGGTGTTTCGCTCCACAGGCTTCGCCCCCACGCCTTTCGAGGAGCGCGTGCGATACCTCTTCGGGCTGGCGCAGGAATTGGAGCGAACAGTCTCGTTGATGGAAGGTGTGCTGCAGACCCGGGTGCATGTCGTGACACCGGACGGCACTTCCAAGCTGGCAGATCTGCAGCAGTCCAAGGCTTCGGTGTTCGTCAGCTACGACGACCGCTACGACATCGAGACGCTGGTGCCTCGCATCCGCAAGCTGGTGAGCGATTCCATCGAGGGGCTCACCCCAACAAGCGTGGAGATCCTGGCCATCCCATCCCGCGTGGACCTGAAGTCAGTGACCGAGGTGCCGATCAAGCGTGTGCTGGGAGTGCGTGTCCACAAGAGCGACATTACCCTGCTGCTCATCGAGGTGGCCGTGATGCTCGGATTGCTGGTGGTCAGCGTGGGCATGCAGATCACCGACAGGTTCCGCCCTCGATTCCGTCGCCTGGACCGTCGCGTGGATGGGAGCGAGCCTGCGCAGACGGGTAGCCTGGCGCGAGAACCGGCGGGATGAGTGCCGTCCTGCAGTGGCCAGCTGCATGGGCCAGTGCGGTGGAGGAGTACATGTTCTCGCCGCAGCGATGGGTGCAGCCTGCGACCCTGAGTCTGTGGTGCGGCCCTGAACAGGTCGAAGCGGGGCGGTGGTCGCGCCAGACGCGGCCCGCTGACTTGTGGGACCCGCAACCACAGGATTGGAGCCCCTCGTCCATACGCCACATGGTGGACCGCCTGTGTCCGCTGGGCAGCGTGGATTTGGACCTCCTCTGGGGCTCTTGGCGAAATCGTCTGGCCTTGTTGTCGAGGGCCGAGTGGATGCAACTGGGCTTGTGCCTTGCGGTGCTGCCGTTCAGTGGGCACCTGCAGCGAAGCATGGATGGTCATCTGCGACGCGCGCTTCGGCAGGGGCTGGACGAGCGAGTGGTGCAGGCTTTGGACGCGGAATCCTCGGCCAGGCAGTTACTGCGATTCCTGGGTGGTCCAGGTGCGTGGCGCAACCCGCAAGCTTTGGCTTGCGGCGGTGCCAGGGCGGCCATCGAGCAGGTGTGTCGCTGGCCCGATCCCATCCGTCGACGCAGCCTGTTGCGGTTTGGTCCCGAGGATCTGTCCACCCCCCCATCGGTGAGCGGGCTGGATGCCCATTGGTTGGAGTTGTCATGCAGACTCATGTGGCCCGAGCACCCGTGGCTGTGGTGCTGACCGAAGGCCGCCCGGCGCTGGCTGCGGGCGTGCAGCGCCTGCGGGCGTCGGAGTTTCAGCAATGGGTCAGTGCCCAGGACGCCCTGACCGTGGCCGAGGCCACTGCGCAGGGCATCGTTGCTCGCGCTGGCGAGGTGCGGGAGCAGGCGCGTCAGGAAGGGCTGGCCCAGGGGCGCGCCCAGGCGCGAGACGATCTGGTGCAGGCCGTGGCCGATCTGCGCGGGCAGCTGCGGCGGTGGGTGCTCGACACCGAGCCCAAGCTGGTGGAGCTGGTGTGGCGCTGCGTCCAGGAAGTGGTGCGTGGGGTGGATCCGAGCCAGCTGGTGCGGGGCTCCATCGACCGCGCGCTGGGGGAAATGGCCACGGCGCCCGATGTGCGCATCCAGGTGCATGAGTCCGAGGTGGCGGCGCTGCGGGAGTCACTGGCGCAGCTGGCCCAGCGCCACGACATCCGCGGTGTGCTGCGCGTGGAAGCCTCGGTGGCGCTGAAGCCGGGCGACTGCATCGTTGAGTCGCCGCTGGGCCTGGTGGACCTGCGTATCGATTCGCAGCTGGCCTTCATCGACCGGACGCTGCATCCGCAATGAGTGCCGCTGCCGCCCTGTCCACCACCCTGGGCGAGCGCAACCCGCTGCTCGATGCACTGGGCCGGGTGGAGATGCGCCTGCAGCGCCTGCGCACCAAAGTCACCGCTGGCAAGGTGGTGGAAGCGGTGGGCACGGTGGTCAAGGTGGCCATGCAGGGTGTGGGCGTGGGTGACCTGTGCGAATTCCGCAAGCCCGACGGTCAGACCCTCTGCTTTGGCGAGGTGGTGGGCTTTGCGGCTGATCTGGCCATCGTGGCCGTGCTGGGCGAGAGCCAGGGCATCTCGGCGCAGATCCAGGTCTTTCCGGCCGGTGCTGCGCAGAGCGTGGAGGTGTCCGAGGAGTTGAAGGGCCGCATCCTGGACGGCATGGGCCGCCTGTGCGATGGCGGGCCGCCGCTGACACGGCCTGGTGTGCTGCAGCCCATCTACAACGACCCGCCACCGCCGCTGCAGCGCCAGATCATCGACCGTCCGCTGCCCATGCGGGTGCGGGTGCTCGACTCCTTGCTCACCGTGGGGGAAGGGCAGCGCGTGGGGGTCTTTGCCGCGGCCGGGGTGGGCAAGAGCACCATCCTGTCGCAACTGGTCAAGGGCGCGGCTGCTGACATCCGGGTGATTGCGCTGATCGGCGAGCGGGGCCGTGAGGTGCGCGAGTTCGTCGAGCACAGCCTGGGCAAGGACGGCATGGCCAAGTCCATCATCGTGTGCGCCACCTCCGACCGCTCCTCGCTGGAGCGCGCGCGCGCGGCCTACCTGGCCACGGCCATCGCCGAATACTTCCGTGACCAGGGGCAGAAGGTGCTGCTGCTGATGGATTCGGTCACCCGATTCGCGCGGGCGCTGCGCGAGATCGGCCTGTCGGCGGGCGAGCCCCCAGCTCGACAGGGTTTCCCTCCCTCGGTCTTCGCCACCTTGCCACGCCTGCTCGAGCGCTCGGGGATGGGGGCCAAGGGTTCCATCACCGCGCTGTACACGGTTCTGGTGGAGGGCGACGACATGACCGAGCCCATCGCCGACGAAACGCGCTCCATCCTGGATGGCCACATCATCTTGTCGCGCGACCTGGCCGCGGCCAACCACTTTCCGGCGGTGGATGTGCTCTCCAGCGCCTCGCGTGTGATGTCGATGATCGATACACCCGAGCATCTGAAGCTGGCCGGCCGTCTGCGGGAGCTGATGTCGGCCTACAAGCGCTCGGAGATCCTGGTGAAGATCGGTGAGTACAAGAAGGGTGCTGACCCGCTGATCGACGAAGCCCTGGACAAGTGGCCCCGGATCATGCAGTTCTTGCGGCAGGCGACGACCGAGTTCACCGAGTTCGAAGACACCCAGAAGATGCTGCGCGCCCTGGTGGGCTGAACGCCACCGCCAGCCGGTTGGACTTTAGAAGCATATACTTAAGTATTAGTTCAAAGGACGGGTCATGGACGCACAGGGCACTCAGGCGGGGCAGAGCGGCGGGTCGAGTCTGGCCTCGATGCCGGTTGAACTCACCCTGCATGTGGGTACGGTGAGCCTGCCGCTGGCCAAGCTCATGGAGATGAGCGAAGGGCAGACCTTCACCGACGAGGTGACGAGCTTCTTCCCCCGGGTGCGGCTGCATTCGTCCAACCGCCTGATCGCCGAGGGTGAATTGGTACGGGTGGATGGCCGTGTGGGTTTTCGCGTCAGCAAGATCTTCGGTTGAAGTCCCGCTGAACTCGGAACTTGTGCTCGTGACCGAACTCGGAGTGGACGCATGAGCGGCGGAGGCGCCCTGTTCGGCTTTTCTCAGAACCAGGTGGCTCTGCTGGTCGTCCTGGGCCTGCTGCCTTTTCTGATGATTGCGCTGACCTCGTTCATCAAGTTTGCGGTGGTCATTTCGCTGCTGCGCAATGCGCTGGGCATCCAGCAGATTCCGCCCAACATCGTCATCTACAGCATCGCGCTGGTGATGACGGGCTACATCATGCTGCCTACGGGCATTGCCTCGGGCAAGGTGGTGATGGAAGCGCTGGACAAGGGCAAACCGGTGCTGTCGGAGTTGCAGGCCGTTGCCGAGCCCTTCGTTGACTTCACCCAGCGGGTGGCAGTACGGCAGAACGTGGAGTTCTTTCGTGATTCGGCCAAACGCATGTGGGGAGAAGAGGTCGCGCGTGAGGTTCTGGACCCCGAGGCCAAGCCGTTGACCCGTCTGGTGGTGCTGATGCCGGCCTTCATCGTGTCGGAGTTGACGCGGGCCTTCCAGATCGGCTTCCTGCTGTACTTGCCCTTCATCGTCATCGATCTGATCGTGGCGAACATCCTGCTGGCCTTGGGCATGTCATCGCTGTCGCCGGTGACGGTGTCGTTGCCGCTCAAGCTGCTGCTGTTCATTGCGCTCGATGGCTGGAAGCGCCTGCTCGAGGCCATGGTGCTGAGCTACGGGGTGGGTTGATGCTGGTCGACAAGGAGATCCTGAACCTCGCCAGCCAGTCGCTCACGTTGGTGTTGTCGGGTTCGTTGCCCTCCATCGCGGCGGCGGCCATTGCTGGCGTGGCGGTGGCGCTTTTCCAGGCGCTCACGCAGATCCAGGACCAGGGCCTGCCCACGGCCGTGAAGTTCTTCGCTGTGCTGTTCGTGCTGTTTCTCACCTATGTCAGCACGGCCACCGGGGTGGCCAACTTCGCCAACGCCCTGTTCGCGTTGATCGAGACGATCTGACCATTGGGCGGCCGAGGCATGTACGGCATCCCTCTGGAGTCAGCGGCGGTGATGATCCTGTGCTTCGCGCGGATGTTCGGCTTCGTCTACTTTTTCCCGCTGATCGGTGGTGACCAGGTGCCTCCCATGGTGCGCACCCTGATGTGCATGGCCATCACGCCGTATCTGGGTATGCCCCTGCTGGCCGACGGTGTGGAGCGACCGGACCTGCTGGCTTACTTCTACCCGTTGCTGGCCAAGGAGGCCCTGGTGGGCGCCTTCCTGGGCCTGGTGGTGGGTTTGCCCATGCGCCTGCCCGACATCGTGGGCAGCATGATCGACAACCAACGCGGCTCGGCCGTCACCGACACCTACAACCCCACCTCCGGCAGCGATGCCTCCTTGCTTGGGCAACTGTTGTCCCTGGCGATGGTCGTGTACTTCCTCAGTTCGGGCGGCTTCCAGCAACTGATCCTGATGCTGGCCGGCAGCTTCAAGTTCGTGCCGGTCGATGGCTTCGTCATCAGCACGGGTGAGAACGCCTGGAGCATCTTCCTGGAACTGTTCCTGCGCTACCTGATGGTGTTCATCATCCTGACGCTTCCGGTGATGGCGGCGATGTTCCTGGCGGAGATCTCACTGGCACTGGCCTCGCGCTTCGCGCAGTCGCTCAATGTCTTCAGCCTGGCGCAACCGATCAAGGCCGTGGTGGCCATCAGCATGCTGGTCACGCTGATGCCCAAGATCAACCGCGAGTTGCTGGCCTACATCAACGACATGATCCGCCGCTTTGGCGGCACGTGACGCAGGGCCCCTGGCAACGCGATGAGCGAGAAGACCGAACCGCCCACCCCCAAACGCCTGCGCGATGCGCGGGAAAAGGGCAACCTGCTGAAGTCCACCGAGGTGGTCTCCACGGTGGTCATGCTGGCGGGCTTGGTGAGCCTGTATGTCGTTGCAGCAGATGTGCCCAAGCGGTTCAGGCGGGCCCTGGATGAGTTGCTGTCCATGGTGGGGCAGGTCGAATTCGGCACCCAGGCCAGCCGCTTTGCGGTATCCATGGTGACCGAGATGGTGGCGGTCACTGGAGTGGTCTTCGGCGCCATCATCCTGGCGACTGTGATCTCCAACGTGGCCCAGATCGGGATCTACCTGTCGGCCTCCCGGTTCACGAAAGGTGCTGAGTCCCTCAACCCAGTCAACAACGCCAAGAACCTGTTCTCCAAGAAGACGCTGACGCAGTTCGGTGTCAGCCTGCTGAAGGTGGCCATCATCCTGGGCGTGGCCTGGTGGCAAATCACCTTGGAACAGCGCAGCCTGGCCGAGAAGATTTACCTGTGTGGGCGGGATGTGATGTGTGGCTTGTCCGTGACAGCATCACTCTCCTTTCGGTTGCTGATGTGGATGACCTGCGCCATGGTGCCCATCGCCGTGGCCGACTGGCTCATCCAGCGGCACTTCTACATGAAGGACCTCATGATGAGCATCGACGAGGTTCACCGCGAGTACAAGGAGCAGGAGGGCTCGCCCGAGATGAAGGGCCATCGCAAGCAGGTGGCCCACGAGATCGTGCACGAGGACCCAGCGCCAAGGGCCCGCGACGCCAGCGTGGTGGTACGCAACCCCACCCACGTGGCCGTGGCCCTGCGGTACGAGCCGGACATCGTGCCGCTGCCGTATGTGGTGTGCAAGGGCATGGGCCCGGTGGCCGAGCGCATCATTCGCGAAGCCGAGCGCCATGGTGTGCCGACCTTCGAGGATGTGCCCCTGGCCCGTGGCCTGCATGAAGCCTGCGATGTGGGAGAGCACGTGCCCAGTGATTACATCGAGCCGGTGGCCCGCGTCATTCGTTGGCTGTACCTGAACTACCCGCAGCGGGTATTCGAGGGCGACGATGAGCAGATCCGGCGGCGCTTGGCCGAGGGGTCAGCGGCCGCGCGTTCGTACCGCGAGGGCAGCACCTACGGACAGGCCCGCGCCTTCGGCAACCGGGAGCCGCGATGACGGCTGTGCTGGGCTTTCTGGCAATCCTCCTCGGGCTTCCCCTTGGCTACACCGCGACGCGGCCGGGTGGCGGCAGACTGTCCAGCATCGCCTCTTCAGCCTCGATCCGGCGGGCCAGGGCCATCAATTCCGGCAGATCCTGGGGTTGGACCCTCAACTTCCGAGGGTCGACCCCTCGCTCCAGCATGCCGCTGACCTGCAGCAATTGCTCGGCCACGGCTTCGCTAACCTTGAGAGCGGCCTGCAAGGCCTGCGTCTGCCGACGCAACCTGATCTGTGAGATGACCTGTTTGTCAACCGCCATGTGCTTCTCCTCGTGGCCGCTGGGTCTGGCAACCCTGGGCCTGGGCACTGCCTTCTCGGAGTTGTGAATGATCGATCTTGAAACCCTCAGCGCCGAACTTGGCGCACCGCGCGCTCCAGGTCCGGATGACCTGATCCAACTGCGGCCCGGTGTGCGTCTGTCTTGTCTGGCGGAAGGGTGGACCCTGTTCCTGGAAGACGTCTCCTTGGGCGATGAGCGCCTGGTGGAGGTGTTCGACGCTTGTCGCACGCTGGCGGGCGTCGTTCCCATGACCACGCGCAGCGGCCACCTGGCGCTGCGCTACTTGGCCCAGCCCCAGTCGGACGATACGGCCAGAGCCCTGATCCTGCTGCGCGCCGTGATGGAGCGCGCATTCGCACAGTCGGCCTGAGCTATTGGCGCTCTGTGCTTCTTCAACAAGTTGCATGGGCTTGTTCAGGTAGATCGGTTTTGACTGGACAACCGCATGGTTGATTATGAGACTTAAGTATTGGATTGCGGTGTGCAGATGCTCATGACCACTGATTTGCAGCACGTGCTGGCGGGCAGGGTCGCTGCGTCGTCGCGAGACCTTGTTGCTTCGCAGGTCTACCGATGTCGTCTTGCACATGACTCACGGGATATCCAGCGTTTGCAGGCCCTGCGGTTTGAAGTTTTCAACGTGGAGCTTGGCGAAGGCCTGGTCCATTCTTGGCAAACGGGGCTGGACGCCGATCCGTTTGACGCCGTGTGCGAACACCTCATGGTCGAGGATGGAAATGGGGAAGTGGTGGGCACTTACCGCATGCAGACAGGGATGCGCGCCCAGGAGGCGAAGGGCTACTACAGCGAACGTGAGTTCGACTTTTCCAAGTTCTCTGCTGCTAGGGAGCAGATCCTTGAACTGGGAAGGGCGTGCATTGCCAAAGGTCATCGCAACTTCAGCGTGCTCAACTTGCTTTGGGCGGGCATCGCGGAACACGCGCGTGACTGGGGGTGCCGCTACCTTCTGGGCTGCAGCTCCTACACCACGCAGGACGAAGCGGTGGGGGCGTCGGTGTGGCATCAACTGCGGTCCGAGCACCTCGCTCCCACTGAATGGCAGACCAAGCCCCATGCCGCCTTTACCTGTGGCTTGCAATCCGTCGCCGAAGTGCCTCCGGCAGTTCCTCGCCTGTTGGCGGCCTATCTCTCTTTGGGAGCGAGGCTGTGTGGGCCGCCTGCCATCGACAAGGACTTCAAGACCATTGACTTCCTGACCTGGCTGGATCTTGAGTCGCCACGACTTCGGGCTCTGCAGGCGCGTGGACGCTTTCTTCCCAGAGGCCTGGTGTGAGATTTGACCCCGCGACCGATGACCTGCGCAAGCCTGCGCCGTGGGTTCGCTGGCATGCGGCGGCTGATGTCTTCATGACCAACTGCGGTCTCAAGCCAGCCCGGCCCCGCGTTCCGGCTCGTCAGGTCGAGCCGCTGCGCCGATTCTCTAAGGACACGGGCCATCGAACCAGCGCGCTGGTGAATGGCGACCCCTATGGCAGGGCCGTACTCTTGATCCATGGCACGCCCGGTTCAGCGCTCGGCTGGGCGGACTTCGTGGCCGCTCCTCTGCCTGGCTCCAGGGTGATCGCGCTGGACCGCCCAGGCTTTGGCTCCAGTCGCATCGGTGGTGCAGTCACCAGTCTGATGGCGCAGGCCGAAGCGGCAGCCGAGTGGTTGAAAGATGCAGAGCGACCTGCGGTCGTTTTGGGGCATTCGTTGGGAGGCGCAGTGGCGGCACAGGTCGCGGCGAATAACCCTGATCGGGTGGGTGCGCTGGTGTTGCTGGCGGCCTCCCTTGACCCTGGGCTGGAGCGCGTGCACCCTCTTCAGCGGGTGGGCGCCTGGCCAGGGGTCAGCAAGCTGTTGCCTTCAGCAATCCGTAACTCCAACGAAGAGCTGATGGCTCTTCAACCTGAGTTGGTGAAACTCGCTCCTTTGCTGTCCAAGATCCGCTGTCCGGTCCTGATGGTGCACGGTACCGCGGACGCTTTGGTACCCCCTGCCAACGTCGACTACGCGCGAACTCGCTTGCGGGGCGCTCGTGCGGTCCAGATCACCTGGCTTCAGGGTCAGGGCCACTTCCTGCCTTGGCTTGCCGCTGCTTCCGTGCGAGAGGCGCTGTGCCATGCACTGGACTGGTGTGATGCGGCGCCAGCTGTGGGCGAGGCGACGACATGCTGACTGCCCTGGAGCTCGCTCTGACGGGACAGGGCGGTCCCTGGCTCATTGCCATAGCCCTGGCGCTGACCACGCTGCTGCTGGAAGACGTGGCGATCGCGGCCGGTGTGGCGGTGGCCGCCCAGGGGGCCTTGTCGTGGGCCGCTTCCTTGTCGGCTGTGGCACTGGGTATTGCGCTGGGCGATCTCGCCCTGTACGGCTTGGGTCTTGCCGCGCACCGTGTGGGCTGGATCCGGCGACGCTACATCGAGCGCCCGAACTGTGCGCCTGGTACGGAGTCCGCAGTCACTCGCTGGCGCGGCCAACTGACGACTCGCCTGGGTGCGGCCGTCGTGTTGGCGCGCATCATCCCCGGTCTGCGGCTCCTGACCTACACCGCGTGCGGCTTTCTGCGAGTGGCGTGGTGGCCGTTTTTCGGATGGGTGGTCCTGGCGGTGTGCGCCTGGACTCTCGCCCTCTACGCCCTGAGCTGGTGGATCGGTGAATGGATCACACGACAGACGGGTCTCTCGCTGCCTGTCGCCGTGGCGCTGCCTGCCTTGGTACTGGCGCTCGCCGTACCTGGCTGGCGATATGCCGCTCGCAGGATCCGCAAACAAGTTCAACCATCCCTCTCATGACCACTCCCTACATACCTGCCTTCCAAAGTCCATCCGGAACGGATCAAGCCAGCTCAGGTGTGGTCCTGGCCAAGCCCCAGCCTCACCGCGGCATGCCAGCGTTTGACACGAGTGGCCCACCGGTGAGCTTCTTCGAGTTCTGGCCCATGTGGGCCTTCTATCCGCCTGTGCTGCTGTATGCGCTTTGGCAGATGGTGCGTCACCGCGGCATCCTGTTGCCTACGGCTGCAAATCCTTCATTTGAAGGAAGCGGGTTCGTGGGCGAGTCCAAGGCCCAGATCCTCTCGCTGGCCATGCGCCACGTGCCGAATTGGATCGCACCCTTCATCGCCGTGGACCGCCCGGAGGACGCGCATCCACAAGGCGTGGCAGCTGAAGCGCGCTCCGCGCTGGCGCGCATGCGTGAGGCCGGTCTGGAACTGCCGATGGTGGCGAAGCCTGACATGGCCTGTCGGGGTGCGGGCGTGAAAGTGATTCGCAACCGGCTGGACCTGGAGTCCTACCTGCAGGCGTTTCCCCGTGGAGCCAGGCTGCTGTTGCAGCGTCTGGTGCCGTTTGAAGGCGAAGCTGGTCTCTTCTATTGCCGATTGCCCGGCCAGACGCGTGGGCGCTTGGTGTCGATCACATTGAAGTACTTTCCTCACGTGGTGGGCGACGGCCACCGCACCCTGGGCGAGCTCATTGCCGACGATCCGAGGGCCGGGCGTCTGTCGCATCTGTACCTCCGCCGGCACCAAGGGCACTTGGACGAGGTGCCACCAGCGGATTGGCCTGTGCGTCTGGCTTTTGCGGGCAGCCACAGTCGCGGTGCCATCTTTCGCAACGGCAACCAATTCGTAACGCCCGAACTGGAGATCGCGGTGGATGAGATCGCGCGCCGGATACCGGAGTTTCACTTCGGGCGCTTCGACGTGCGGTTCGAAGACTTCGAGGAGGTGCGTCGTGGACGCGGATTCACCATCCTGGAGATCAACGGTGCCGGCGCCGAGAGCACGCACATCTGGGATCGCAACACCGGACTCTTCCAGGCCTGGCGCGACTTGTGCCGCCAGTACCGGTGGCTGTTTGAAATCGGTGCTGAAAACCGCCGCCGGGGCTTTCAACCCATGAGCTGGAAGGCGTTCCGTCAAGCCTGGCGACGCGAGAAGGAACTCACCGCGAAGTATCCGCCCGCTGATTGATCTCGATTTATTCGAGGCAGTCTCAACCCAACTCACCAACGAAAGGTATCCATGAACTTTCTTCGCCGACACGGCCACTTGTTGCTGACCGCCTTCGTGGCTTTCGTCTTTATCCAGTCCCTGTTCTTCAAGTTCACCGATTCCCCAGAGACGCAGTACATCTTCGTCACCAAGCTCGATGCCTGGGCCGCATCCTTTGGGTTCCCTGGGGTGTTTGCCCCCGGCGGCATCTTTTCTGCCAAGGTGGTGGGTTCGGCCGAGTTGGTGGCTTCACTGCTTTTGCTGACCGGAGCGCTGTTGCCCGCTTGGCGAGCGGTGCAGGCTATAGGCGCCGCTTTGGGGCTGGCCGTGATCAGCGGGGCGATCTTCTTCCACCTCTTCACCCCGTTGGGTGTGGCCGTGCGCAACAACGATGGCAGCAGCGACGGCGGCGAACTCTTCATGCTCGCCTGTGGCGTCTGGCTGGCCTGTGCTTTGTTACTCTTCATCCGAAAGGGAATTTGGATGAAGTGGATTCCCGGTATGAGGGGTAGGGCATGAAGAGCATGTTGCAACGCCGGTGGTGGCTTTTTCTCTGTGCAGCGTTTCTGACCAGTTCTTGCTGGGCCCAAAAGGTGGCCTTCATCAACCCCGGTAAGTCCGACGAGGCCTATTGGGTGAGTGCAGCGAAGTCGATGGAAGCCGCGGCCCGCAGCCTGGGCATGGAGCTGGAGGTGCGCTACGCCGAGCGGCAGTTTCCTGTCGCCCTGGAGATTGCGCGCGAAATCGCAGCGCGGCCTGATGGCCAGCGTCCGCAGGTGGTCATCGTGGCCAACGAAGGTGCAGCGGGGCCGGAGCTGCTGCGCATCCTGGCCGACAAGACCAAGGTCTTCATGGCCTTCAGCGGCATCTCGCAGCCGGCCGATGTAGCCGCTGCCGGTGAGCCGAGGCAGCGCTTCGCCCAGTGGATAGGCTCGCTCGAGCCCAAGGCCGAGGAGGCAGGCTACATCACCGCCAAGGAGCTCATCGCCAAGGCGCGTGCCCAGGGGCTGCGCGCTAGTGACGGCAAGATACATCTGCTGGCGATCACGGGCGACCGCTCGACCACCACCTCCATCCAGCGCATTCAAGGCATGCGCCGTGCGGTGGAAGAGGCGCGCGATGTGGTGGTGGACCAGGAGGTCAACGCGCAGTTCAATCGGCAACGGGCCCAGGAAGCCGCCGAGCAGTTGTTCGTCCGCTTTCCTCAGGCCCGCGCCGTGTGGGCGGGCAGCGACCAGATGGCCTTTGGCGCCATGCAGGCCTGGCAGGCGCGGGGAGGCGTGCCTGGCAAGGACATGCTGTTCGCCGGCATCAACACCTCACGCGAGGCCCTGGAGGCCGTGAAGTCGGGGCGCATGGCAGCCCTTGCCGGGGGGCACTTCATTCTGGGCGCGTTTGCCATGGTCATGATCCACGACCACCACAAGGGCAAGGACTTCGCACGCGACGAGGGCGCAGCGCTCAACGCTTCGATGTTTGTGCTGTTCGGCCCCAAGGAGGTGGACCTGTTCCTGGCCCGCTACGGCGAGGACCGCTTTGACGCCATCGACTTCCGCCGTTTCAGCAAGGTGCACAACCCCCAGCTGAAGCGCTACGACTTCAGCTTCCGGCAGTTGCTGCGCTGAACGGCCCCTCCCACAGGCCACTGCCCTTCAACACATGAGCACCTCCCCGCCCGAGACGCTGCGGCCGCTGGCCTCACGCCTGAACCGCAGCATCTTCCTCTGGGCCACGGTGTTTGCGTTGATGGCGGCCTCGTTGCAGGCAGTGCTGGGATGGATCCACACGCAGGCCGAGTTCGAGCGCGCGCTGGTGCAGATTGGTGATACCCACGCGCCCATGCTGTCGCGCAGCGTGTGGGACATCGAGCCCGAGGTGGTGCACCAACAGCTCAAGGGGCTGCTGGGCCGCCCGGAGATCGTGCAGGTGCGTCTGAACACGGTCACGGGCCAGACCTATGTGCTGGGCGCGCCCGGGTTCATGGGAGCGGGCGCTCCCAGGTCCTTCAAGCTGACGCAGCCTGGGCGGCCCGAGGTGACTATCGGTGAGCTGCAGGTGTACGCCAATCCAGCAGCCCTGTACCGCGAGCTGGCCTACAGCCTGGGTCCGGCACTGTTGACCTACGGCCTGTTGACTTTTCTGATCCTGTGGCTGGTGCGCAGCGTGCTGCACCGTGAACTGGAGCAACCGCTGCGGCAGTTTGCGCAGCGCGTGCAGCTGCTGCGGCCCGAGGAGCTCTCGGTGCCGCTGTCCATAGAGCGGGGCCCTGATCACCAGCGCGACGAGATTGACCTGCTGGTCGAAGGCTTTCGCAAACTGCAGGCGTCATTGAACGTCCACATCCAGCGCGGAGAGTTGAACCTCGAAGAACAGCTGGCTTTTCAGCGCCAATTGCTGGACGCACTGCCCAACCCCGTGTTCGTCAAGGGTCCCGACACCGTCTTCACCGCTTTCAACAGCGCTTATGAAGAGGCCTTTGGTGTCCGGCGAGAGGACATGCTGGGCAAGATCGTGCTGGACCTGGACTTCTTTTCTTTGGCAGAGCGCCAAGCCTTCCAGGAGGCCGATCAGGCCCTGATCCGCCGGGGAGGCCAGACCAGCGAGGAAGTGTTGCTCAAGATGGCCGACGGCCAGCTGCACAACGCCCTGTACCAGCGCAGAACCTTCCTGCTCAGCGACGGCAGTCGCGGCGGCATGATCGGCACCATCATCGACATCACCAACCGGCACCGCGCCGAGCGTATGGAGCGGTTTCGCAACCAGGTGCTGGAGCAGTTGTCCAGCGAAGCACCTTTGCGCGAGCTACTGGAATCTGTGGTGGTCGGCGTGGAGCAGCAACTGGCTGGCAGCCTGTGCAGCGTGCTGCTGTTGGATGCCAGCGGCAAGCGCCTGGTGGACGGCGTCGCCCCGCACCTGCCGGACTTTTACAACCAAGCCATCGATGGCATTGAGATCGGGCACGGCGTGGGCTCCTGCGGCACGGCGGCCTTTACGCGTGAGCGGGTCATCGTGGAGGACATCGCCAGCCATCCCTTCTGGGCACCCTACAAGGACTTGGCGGCGCGTGCGGGGCTGGCGGCCTGCTGGTCCGAGCCCATCCGCGCGTCCAACGGGCAGATCCTGGGCACCTTCGCCATTTATCACTTGGTGCCCTCCAAGCCCGACGCGCAGGCTATCGACTTGATCACGCGGTCAGCCAGCTTGGCCAGCATTGCCATCGAGCGCTCGCGCATACGCCAGAACCTCGCCAAGAGCGAGGCCCACCTGCGCACCTTGGTACGCACCATGCCCGACCTGATCTGGCTGAAGGACGCCGACGGGGTCTATTTGACTTGCAACCCGCGCTTCGAGCAGTTCTTCGGCGCTGACGAGGCCGACATCGTGGGCAAAACAGACTATGACTTCGTGCCCAAGGAGCTGGCCGACTCCTTCCGCGCGCACGACCGTGCCGCGATGGACAAGGGCGGCAGCGTCAACGAAGAGGCACTGACCTTCGCACGGGGCGGGCACCAAGGCATCTTCGAGACCGTGAAGACGCCCACCTACGACGCGGATGGCCGCCTGCTGGGGGTGCTGGGCGTGGCCCGGGAGATCACCGAACGCAAGGAGCTCGAGAAGACCTTGCAGCAAGCCCGGGTGGCGGCCGAAGCGGCGGCTGAGGCCAAGGGCAGTTTCCTGGCCAACATGAGTCATGAGATCCGTACGCCCATGAACGCCATCATCGGCCTGACCGAACTGGCCCTGCGCACCACGCTCACGCCACGGCAGCAGGACTACCTGGGCAAGGTGCACGTGGCGGCGAACTCCTTGCTGGGCATCCTCAACGACATCCTGGACCTTAGCAAGATCGAGTCGGGCAAGCTGAACCTGGAGCGCACTGTGTTCAACCTGGACGATGTGCTCGACGGCATTGCCACGGTACTGGCGGTGCAGGTGGAGGAGCGAGGCCTGGAGCTGCTGTTCTCTCGCAAGCCGGATGTACCCACCCGCCTGGTGGGTGACCCGTTGCGGCTTTCGCAGGTACTGACCAATCTCACCAGCAACGCCCGCAAGTTCACCGAGCAGGGCGATATCGTGGTGTCCACCGAACTGGTGAGCCTGCAGGGCGAAGATGTGACCCTGCGCTTTGCGGTGCGCGACTCCGGTATTGGCATGACGGCCGAGCAGATGGCCCGGCTGTTCCAGCCGTTCTCGCAGGCCGATGACTCCACCACCCGGCGCTTCGGGGGCACGGGCCTGGGCCTGGCCATCAGCCGTCAGCTGGTGGAGATGATGGGCGGACGCATCTGGGTGGACAGCCAGCCCGGTCGCGGCAGCACGTTCACTTTCGAAGCCAAGTTCGCGCTCGCCAGCGACGCCTCGACTTCCTTCACACCTGTGTCTGGCGACCTGCAGGGCCTGCATGCGCTGGTGGTGGACGACAACCCCACGGCGCGCGAGATCCTGCAGTCGCACCTGCACCAGTTTTCGTTCCGCGTGGAAACGGCAGACAGTGCCGAGCAAGCCTTGGCCATGTTGAAGCAGCAGGCCCAGGTGGACCCGTACCGCTTGGTGCTGATGGACTATCGGATGCCGGGCATGGATGGCCTGACAGCCACACGACGCATCAAGCGTGAGATGGACCTGCCCGTCGTGCCGCGCGTGGTGTTGGTGACGGCGGCCAGCCGCCTGGCCGGAGACGAGGAGGGGGACCACGCTGACCTCGACGAGATTCTGGCCAAACCGGTGAATGCCTCGCTCCTCTTCAACGTGGTCATGGGTGTCTTTGGTCACCAGAGCCAGCGGGTTTCGCGCTTTCCGGGCGCGGCACGTATGCCCAATCTCTCCGAGCTGCGGCCGGTGCAGGGTGCGCGCCTCCTGTTGGTGGAGGACAACGCCATCAACCAGCAGGTGGCCACCGAGCTGCTGGAGCAGGCCGGATTCATCGTGGAGGTGGCCAGCCACGGGCAAGAGGCGCTGGACATGCTGCACGCGCGAGCCGCTTATGACTTGGTGCTGATGGACGTGCAGATGCCGGTCATGGACGGCTACACCGCAACGTCCCGAATCCGCCAGGACCCCGTTCTGAAGGACCTGCCAGTCCTGGCCATGACCGCCAATGTGATGGCTGAAGACCGAGCACGCGTGGCCCAGGTCGGCATGAATGATCACATCAGCAAGCCCATCGTGCCGCAGGAGCTTTTTGGCAAGTTGATACGGTGGATTCCACACGCCGAGCGCTCACTGCCTGAGGGGTTCGGTTCGCCGACGGTCAAGGCCCCGCAGGACGACGTGGTGCTGCCTGCCTCTCTGCCGGGAGTGGATCTGCCCAAGGCCTTGATGAACGTGGGTGGCAATCGCAAGTTGCTGCGCAAGCTGCTGGCCGACTTTGCGAAGGACCATGGCGACGACATGGCTCGGATTCGAAACTCGCTCGTCGCTGAAGACCTTGTCGTGGCGCAGCGGGTGGCGCATACCCTCAAGGGCGTTGGAGGCGCGATTGGCGCTGTTGGTTTGCAGCAGCGTGCGGGAGCGCTGGAGTCCGCGCTGCGTGCAGAGCGCATGCAGGAGGTGGAGACGCTGGTGGACGGGCTGGGTAGCGCCCTTCAACCCCTGCTCGACGGCTTGCAGGCCTGGAGCTCAGCACAAGCCGCAGGCGGCAACGCGGCATCGGTAGCCACTTCAAAGGGGTTGACGGCTGTTGCCACTGGCGCTGGAGGGGACGACAAGACGGCCACGGCGTTGGCTGACGTGGACGCAGATGCGCTCTTGTTGTTGATCAACGAGTTGCAGCATCTGCTGCAGGAGATGGATCCTGAGGCAGGCGACCGTGCGGAGACTTTGGCGGCGCATCTCCCGTGGTCCACGCTGGCCCAAGAATTGGTGCAGCAAGCCCAGTCCTTCGAGTTCGACATTGCCCTGCAGACCCTGCAGTCCCTCAGAGGAAGCCTTCAATGAGCGATTTATCGTCACCTGTTGCTGCGGCCGTCTCGCCCGACAAGCCGCGGGTTCTCATCGTCGACGACGAGCGATTCAATCTGAACACCTTGCACGGCTTGTTGAAGGAGGACCACAAGATCATGGTGGCCACGGGGGGTGACCAGGCGCTGAAGGCGGCAGTCACAGGCCGGCCCGACTTGATCTTGCTGGACATCAACATGCCCGGCATGGATGGCTACGAAGTCTGTCGCCGCCTGAAGGAAGACAACCTCACAACGGGGATCCCGATCATCTTCATCACCGGGTTGGCCGACGCAGAGGACGAGACCAAGGGCCTGGAGTTGGGAGCTGCCGACTACATCACCAAACCCTTCAACCTCTCAGTCGTGCGCGCCCGCGTACGCACCCAGCTTCGACTCAAGCAGCAGAGCGACCTCCTGCAAAGCTATGCCTTTCGAGACGGTCTGACCGGTTTGGCCAACCGCCGTGCCTTCGACGAGCGTGCCACTGCGGAGTGGAACCGTTGTCTGCGTGCGGTGCTGCCGCTGTCGGCCATCATGATCGACGTGGACCACTTCAAGCTCTACAACGACAGCTACGGCCATGCCCGTGGTGACGAATGCCTGCGTGAAGTGGCGCAGGCTCTGGCCCTGCGCGTGCAGCGTGCCGGCGACCTGGTGGCGCGCTACGGAGGCGAGGAGTTCGTTGTGTTGCTGCCTGACGCCGACCACGCCTCTGCGCTTGCCGTCGGTGAGAGCCTGCGCCATGCAGTGGAGTCCTTGGGCATGGAGCACCGCGCTTCCAAGGTATGCGACCACGTCACCATCAGCGTGGGCGTGGCCACCGTCCACCCTTCGGAGTTGGGTGGTCTGGCTCCCTTGCTTGAGCGCGCAGATTCGATGCTTTACGCCTGCAAGGCTGCAGGCCGAAACTGCGTCACAGGTCTTGATCGTTGAGTCCTGAAGTTGCCGCACGCGGACGCAACTTGAGTCCCTGAGGTGCAGGGTCAAGCCTTTAGGGGGTCTCAAGTCTGTCCTGAGCGAGTTGCGCTGACGGAGTCGGTGCTGCCAAGCCCGAATCAAGTCCCCGACGGCCTCCTGGGCTTCCAGCTAACATGGGGGGACCTACAGTTCATTGCCCCAACCGGCACCCGACGATCATGGTTACCGTAGCTCAGTGTCTGAAGACCAAGCCCTCTATCATCGTGGCGGTGCGGCCCGGAGATTCCGTGGTCTTGGCACTGCAGTCCATGCGCGACCACCGCGTGCGCGCCGTGCTGGTGATGGAGGATGACAGGCTCCTGGGCATCATCACCCAAGGGGACTGCGCCATCAAGGTGTTGCTGCCGGGGGCTGATGCAAAGACGACACTGGTGCGCGACGTGATGACCCGTGATCCCATGACGGTCAAGCTAAGCGACCCGCTGGAGGCCTGCATGGGCCTGATGGCCAACCGGGGCTTCCGCCATTTGCCGGTTCTCGAGGCCGGCCGTGTGATGGGGGTGGTGTCAGTGGGCGACGTCGTGAAGGACAGCATCCGCCGCATGGGCGAACAGATCGGTTTTCTGGAGACCTACATCAAGGGTCACGGCGCCTGACCGGGCTCAGCGGCGTTTGCATCAGGGCCTGCAGGAAATCCTGACGGGCCCGGTAATCGGCACCTTGGCCCTGGCCGTGCAGCAAGGACTCGGCCACCTCACAGCTGTAGAGGACAAAGGCCCGTAGCTTCGCCTCCTCTGGCGCAAAGTCCAGGGCTTCAAAGATCTGGCGGTGATAGTCGATCCGGCTGGCATCGGCCTCGTCCACGGCCTCCCTGGCCATGCTGTCACGGCGTGCCCAGGCTCGAATGGCCAACTCGATGCGCGCGGCCCTCACCGCCGCGCGTCCACGGTGCGGCAAGGAGATCACGTCGCGCAGTTGGGCCTGTGGCTCCCCCCGCGCGCATTCCAGCCGGCGGGTGAGGGCGTCGGTACAGCGCGTGCGCCACGCCTGAAGCACCCGGCGCAGCAGGTCCTCCCGGTCGCGAAAGTGCCAATAGAAGCTGCCACGCGTGACTCCCAGCTGGGTGGCCAGCACGTCCACCCGCACATGGTCTATGCCCTGGTCCACGAGCACTTGGGTGGCAGCGTCGATCCAGGTGTCTGGCGTCAGGCTTGAGCGGCTGGTGGATGGGTCATCACTCCGCCGACGCCGGCCTGTTCGTGCGGGCAGGGCGGAGTTTGAAGAATCCGCAGTTGCCGCAGGAGGCGTGGCTTGCATTGCCGCTGCCGGGGCGGCTTTGGTACTGGTGGGGTCGGAGATGCGGACTTTGGAGGGCATGGACGGCTGCGCTTGCACCGCAGATGATGCCTTCCATACAGCAGTGCATGGAATGCGGTGTTTTCCCTGATGCGCCATCTTGGCCCCCAGACTTAGCATCAACCCAAACACATACACATGTGTATGGAAGTGATTCCATAGTTCACAGGAGACCTGGATGGCCACGCCCTCTACAGCCCACTCTCGACAAGCTGACGGATTCTTCGGCAACGAGGGTCTGCTTGCGCCGCGCCGCTGTGAGCGACAGGAGCGTGACGGTGGCGTCTTCGTCCTGCGCTCGCCCGAGCCGTTGCAGCCCTTCGAGCGCTGTGTGGGCGAGTGGCTGGAGCGCTGGGCGCGCGAGACGCCCGACGCTCGGGCGGTTGCCGAGCCCGATGCCAGTCAGCCTGAGGGATGGCAAACACTCAGCTGGGCCGAACTGCGTCAGCGGGTGGGTGCGGTTGCCCAGGCACTGCTCGACATGGACCTGGCACCAGACGGGCCTGTGGTGGTGCTGTCCGACAACTCGCTGGACCACCTGGTGCTTCTGCTGGCGGGCATGCACATCGGTCGCGCGGTGTGCACGGT
>CAISJH010000708.1 GCA_903885585.1 uncultured beta proteobacterium | reverse complement strand
GATCGTGTTGACCAGATCGGACAGGCCTTCGAGCGCGAAGTACTCGCACTGCATCGGCACGATCACGCCGTGGGCACTGCACAGGCCGTTCAGCGTGAGCAGGCTCAGGCTGGGCGGGCAGTCGATGAGCACGAAGTCATGGTCGGCCTGCGCCGCCTTCAGCGCCGCGCGCAGGCGCTCATTACGCCGCTCCAGCCCCACCAGCTCCACCTCGGCCCCAGCCAGCTCGCGGTTGGCGCCGAGCACGTCGTAGCCGCCCTTCTCGCTACGCTGGCGCGCCTCGGCCACGCTGGCGGACTCCAGCAGCACGTCGTACACGCTCAGCGGCAGTTGGCGCTTGTCGATGCCCGAACCCATGGTGGCGTTGCCTTGCGGGTCCAGGTCCACCAGCAGCACCCGCTGGCCGATCTTGGCCAGACCCGCGGCCAGGTTCACGGCGGTGGTGGTCTTGCCCACCCCGCCCTTCTGGTTGGCAATGCAGAAGATGCGCATCAGGAGCTGCCCAGTTTGAGGCCGAAGCCGATGAGGAAGACGCCCGCAGCGCGCTCCATCCAGCGTGCCAGCCGTTGGTGGGTACGCACCTTCTCGGTCACCGCACCGGCCAGCGCGCACAAGGCCACGCAATAGGCGGCCGTGATGGCAGCGATGGTCACGGCCATCGCGGTGAACGTGACCATGCCCTGGTGGCGCGACGGGTCGATGAACAGCGGGAAGAAGGCCATGTAGAACACGATGGCCTTGGGGTTGAGCAGCGTGATGAGCAGCGCCTGTCGCAGGTAATGGTGCGGCTCGATGCGGATGGGCGGGGGATCACCCTCCTTGGCGAAAAGCAGCTTCAACCCGATCCAGGCCAGGTAGGCCGCGCCAGCGTACTGGATGGCGCGAAACCAGCCCGGATGCGCCGCCAGCAGCGCCGCCACGCCCGCCACCGCCAGCCACATCAGCACCTGGTCGCCAATGATGATGCCCGCCGTGGCGGCTGCACCGGCCCGGAAGCCGCCCTTCGCCGTAGAGGTGAGCAGCGCGAAGGTGCCGGGGCCAGGGAGCGCCAGAAACAGAAGCACAGCGGCACAAAAGGCGCCGTAGTCGGTGATGCCGAACATGGAGTTTCTGGGAACTCTGACAGGACTTGGGGGTCGGTCAGTATCTCAGGCTCAAGGCTTGGCTGGAGACGCGGCGCTGCCGTGACGGTGCATTTCCAGCTTCGACAGATCGCTGAACCCCTGCTGCGCCAGGCGGGCGCGGATCGCCGCCTCATCAGCAGAGGACAGGCGGGGCTGGCGGGACAAGATCCACAGGTACTCGCGCGTGGGCTCGCTGATGACGGCGTAGCGTCCGTCATCAGCCAGCTGGATCACCCAGTAGCGCCCCCAACCCACCGGCAGCCAGCGCAGCCACGCCGGCAGAAAGCTCACCTCCAGCCGGGCCGGGGCGAGCGTGGTGCCGCTGAGCGTGCCTGTGGGGCGCGCTTGGCCCAAGGCCTCGTCCATGCGGCCATCGGCGGCGCGGCAGCGGTTCTTCACCTCCACCGTGCCGTTCTGCAGCTGCCGGTAGGTGGCCGTGGTGTCGCTGACGCACTGACGCTGGAAGAAGTTAGGGAACAGCGCCACCTGGTACCAGGTGCCCATGTAGGGCGGCACTTCCAGGGAGGGCAAAGACTGCAGTGGCGTCGAGACCAAGGAACCCACGGTTGGTGCAGGCGTTGGACTAGCGCTCGGCGACTGCGCGAAGCTGGTCAGGGCGGCGGTCGCGAGGAAGCTCGCGGCCATCGAGCGCAGGGCTGCAGTGTCCCGGCGACCCTGGCGCTGCGGGCCCTGCAATCGACCGCCTTCAAAGCTCAATTTGTTCATGGCTGTGTCTTTCTCATCCAAACGAGACAGCGCTGAGCCTCCAGGCTCGGCACTTTCAGTTGTTCCACGTGAAACACTTCGACTCCGTCAGGCAGGTCGACCACCTCGTCGTCAGGCACCTTGCCCTTCATCGCCATCCAGCACCCGGTCGGGCTCAGCAAATGGCCCGTGAGGGACACAAAGTCTGCCAGTGAGGCGAAGGCGCGGGAGGTCACGATGTCGAAGCCGGACGGCGGCGGCAAGTCCTCGACACGCGCGTGCTGGGCGCGAAGGTTCGGCAGTCCGAGCTCGGCCGCCACCTGCCGGATGAAGCTGGCCTTCTTGGACACGGCATCGACACAAGTCACGTCCCATCGTGGCTCCACAATCGACAAAACGACCCCGGGCAAGCCCGCGCCGCTGCCCACATCCAGCATTCGCACACTTGGGCCATCAGCGCCAGGGGTCGGCGCCTTGTCCTGCAGATGCCGCCTCAAAGGGGCCACCACCGCCAGACTGTCCAGCAGATGCTGCACCAACATGTCAGCCGGGTTGCGGACGGCTGTCAGGTTGTACACCCGGTTCCAGCGTTCGATCAGCACGAGATATTCAACCAACTGCCGGCGAGCGGGCAGCGGGACCTCCAGGCCCAGGCGCTCCACGCCCTGGTCCAGGGGGAGGGACAACGATTCCATCAGGTCGGTCATGCGGTGCGGGTGGAGGTATCGAAAGGAGCAGTCTGCATCAGAACATGAAGGGCTTGGCGTGTGTAGGCGCAGGAGCCTCGCACCAGGGCCAAGGTACAGCAGACAATCTCAAATCGAGCCCGCAGCACTGAGTTCCCCCGGCTCGAACTCCAGGTGTGGTGATTCGAGGATGAGTTTCATGAACGATGTTCTTGGTCCGTTGGGCGCCATCTTGACCGTCGCGTTGGGTTTGCTGGGGCTCTTAGCTCCCCTGCATGCCGGACGCATGGTGGGCTTGAAGCCAGAGGGCCATCGGGGCGTATCCGAGCTTCGGTCCACCTTTGGTGGCTTGTTCACCGGGATGGGGTTGGCTTGTCTGGTACTCCAGGCCCCGGCAGCCTACGCTGTCGCGGCTTGCGCCTGGCTGAGTGCCGCACTCGCGCGCCTGGTTTCGATGGCAGTGGATCGCAACCCTTCCTGGCTCAATGCAGGCGGCGTGGCGCTGGAGTTGCTGATCGGCATGCTGTTGTGGACCGGCACAACAGCGTAGAGCGAGTCCGCAGTTCCACGGCCTCCGCAATGTCAGGCCGAAGGGGCGCCAAGAACTGTGGCCGGCTCAGCGTGTCGGCGTCTACGCCGCCTCATCGGTGGTGGCCCACGACATTGCAGCACCGTCTCCACGCCCTGCCCTGTCCTGCCTCAAGCGCCCCTTTTTCAGGTGCACCAACAGCAAAGAGATAGCCGCAGGCGTGACCCCGGGAACACGGGAAGCCTGGCCCAAGGTTTCGGGGCGGTGAGCGCTGAGCTTCTGCCGCACCTCAAAAGACAACGCCTTCACCGCTTGGTAATCCAGATCTGCGGGAAGCGACAGATGTTCATAAGCGGCGGCACGGGCGACTTCGTCCTGCTGCTTGTCGATGTAGCCGGCATATCGGGTGGCGATCTCCACCTGCTCGATGACGGCATCCGCCAGCTCCGCACCCAACTCGACGCTGAGTGTTTCACGTGAAACAGCGGCTTCAGGCCGCGCGATCGCCGCAACCTTGGCCACGGTGTCAAAGCCAATCCCAGGGCGGCGCAGCAGGTCCAGCAAGCTGTGCTCGTGCTCCAGCGCCTTGCCCAGCAAGCGCTCGGCGTCGACTGCAGGCAACACCGCCGGGTGCACCCAGACTGACTTAAGGCGCTGTGTTTCACGTGAAACAGCGTCACGCTTGCGGTTGAAGGCCTCCCAGCGCTGGTCGTTCACCAACCCCAGGTCGCGGCCAGCCTCGGTGAGGCGCATGTCAGCGTTGTCCTCGCGCAGTTGCAGCCGGTACTCGGCACGGCTGGTGAACATGCGGTACGGCTCGGTGACGCCGCGCGTGATCAAGTCGTCCACCAGCACGCCCAGGTAAGCCTCATCGCGCCGCGGCAACCAGGGCTCACGGCCGCGCACCTGCAGCGCGGCATTCAAGCCCGCGAAGAGGCCTTGCGCGGCCGCCTCCTCATAGCCCGTGGTGCCGTTGATCTGGCCGGCGAAGAACAGCCCGCCGATGGCCCGCGCCTCGAAGCTTGAACGCAGCTCACGCGGATCGAAGTAGTCGTACTCGATGGCGTAACCTGGCCGCAAGATGTGAGCGTCTTCCAACCCGACGATGGAGTGCACCGCCTCGATCTGCACGTCAAAAGGCAGCGACGTGGAGATACCGTTCGGGTAGAACTCGTGGGTGGTCAGCCCCTCGGGCTCGAGGAAGATCTGGTGACTGCCCTTGTCAGCAAACCGGTTCACCTTGTCTTCGATGCTCGGGCAGTAGCGCGGCCCCACCCCTTCGATCACACCCGTGAACATGGGGCTGCGGTCGAAGCCGCTGCGGATGATGGCGTGGGTGCGCTCGTTGGTGTGGGTGATCCAGCACGGCACCTGGCGTGGGTGCTGCGCCGCGTTTCCCAGGAAACTGAACACCGGCAGCGGTGTGGTGGGCGGGGCGCCGTCCGGCCCCGGCATGCCGTCGCCCGGCTGCTCCTGCAGGCGCGAGAAGTCGATGGTCCGGCCGTCGATGCGCGGCGGGGTGCCGGTCTTCAAGCGGCCCTGCGGCAGCTTCAACTCCTTCAGCCTTGCCGACAGCGTGACGGCGGGCGGATCTCCTGCCCGGCCGGCGCTGTGGTTCTGCAAGCCGATATGCACCCGCCCGTCCAGGAAGGTACCCGCCGTCAGCACCACCGCCGGCGCTGCAAAGCGCACCCCCGACTGCGTGACGGCCCCAGTCACCCGACCGCCTTCCACCGTCAGGTCGTCCACCGCAGCCTGGAACAGCCACAGGTTCGCCTGGTTCTCCAGGCGATGGCGGATGGCAGCCTTGTAGAGCACGCGGTCGGCCTGCGCGCGCGTGGCGCGCACGGCCGGGCCCTTGGACCCGTTGAGGATGCGGAACTGGATACCGGCCTCGTCAGTGGCCGCGGCCATCGCACCACCCAGCGCATCCACCTCCTTGACCAGGTGCCCCTTGCCGATGCCGCCGATCGACGGGTTGCAGCTCATCTGGCCCAGCGTCTCGATGTTGTGCGTCAGCAGCAGCGTGGCGCAACCCATGCGCGCGGCGGCCAGCGCAGCCTCCGTCCCGGCGTGGCCGCCGCCGACGACGATCACGTCAAAGCGCTTGGGGAATTGCACGGCAGGTTCCTAATGACGGGTTTAGCCGGGCACACGCCGGACGCTGTAGATTTTATGTTCCGGGGGTAAGACCACGCAGCCCTGCCACACGAGGGTAGCCCGGCACTCTCAGTCAGCCAACACGCTGAGCCGCCAGAGTTATGCTGTTCGCATGCCCATGTCAAAGATCGAAGTCCGGCGCCCTCGCCCGCCGGAGCAGGTGCAGGCGATGATCGAAGCGGTGTACCTGGCACAGCGTGAAGCGCTCAAGGTGCCCGAAGATGACCGGCAGATCCGCTACATCGAGCACCGGCCGGAGCACTTCGCGGTCCCGCCCGATAAGACCCTGGACTACACCTACGTGGAGATCCTGCTGTTCCCGGGTCGGTCGCTGCAGGCCAAGAGAGCTCTGTATCGCTCGATCGTCGAGCGCTTCGCAGCCCTGGGCATCGCCCCCGCCGACATCTTCATCGTCCTTCAGGAGCCCTCGCTGGACAACTGGGGTATCCGGGGCGGCCAGCCGGCCTCCGACGTGGATCTCGGGTTTTCTCTGGACGTTTAAGCCAGGCCACAGAGCCGGCCTTCTTCCCGCTTGATTTGCCGCTCCCCGTCTGCCGATGCACTGCCGCTCCCACTGCGCCGCCTGCTGCATCGCGCCGTCGATCAGTTCGCCCATTCCCGGCATGCCCGACGGCAAGCCGGCGGGGGTACCGTGTGTGCAACTGGACCAGCAGTTGCGTTGCCGCCTGTTCGGCCGGCCCGAGCGACCGGCGGTGTGCAGCTCCTTGCGCCCCACGCCCGACATGTGCGGCCAGAGCGCTGCCGATGCGATGGCGGGGTTGCTTCGCCTGGAGCGCATGACACGACCTTGAGGTGCCATCGGCAGCGCCTGCGACTCTGCTCACCAGCAGGTCCCCCCGGCGTTGGAGTTGAGGCAAGTCATGGACGCCGACCCCCTGGACAGGCCAGACTGAGCCTCTCAACGCAAGAGGAGGCTTCCATGAAAACCAACGTCGGCGGCATCGACCGCATCCTGCGCACGGTGATCGGCTTGGCCCTGATCGCCCTCACCTTGACCGGCACCATCGGCGTCTGGGGCTGGATCGGCGTGGTGCCGCTGCTGACGGCAGCGCTGGGCTTTTGCCCGCTTTACACCGTGCTGGGATTCAGCAGCTGCCCGATGAAGAAAGCCTGAAAGACGACCCCGCCACCTTGCGCGGCAGGGGCGTCTTCCGCTGCTTTCTCAACGTGAAAGACTTCATCCATAAAAGTAAGCACATGCTCACTTGATGGCTGCAGCGCGCAATGACCGTGCGACGAACCACACGCCCACGGCCGCCACCGCCACGCTGACCAGCAGCGGAATGCCGATGTCGAGGGCGACCAGCGGCTCGCCCTTGAGCACGCGGCCCATCAGCGTGATCTGGCCCAGCGCAGGCACCCACAGGTGCCAGGCGGCCTCGCCGCCCGGGTTGAACACCGTCACCAGCGGCAGCATCGACACGCCCAGCAGCACCACCGTGGCGTTGGCCTGCGCCTCTTTGAAGCTCTTGCAGCGGATGGCAATGGCCATCAGCACGGCCGACAGCGCGCCGGCCAGCGGCAGCAGCAGCGCCAGGAAGCGGGCCGCATCCCCAGGGCCGAAGCGGAACATGGCCGACAGCGTCTCGCTGCGCAGCAGCCACTGCCCCGGCAGGAAGCTCAGACAACTCAGCACCGCGATCAGCATCCCCACCGCCGAGACGGCCGCCCACTTGCCCACCGTCAGCGCCAACGGACTGGCCGGGTTCATCAGCAGCGGCTCCAGCGAGCCGCGCTCGCGCTCACCGGCCGTCGTGTCCAAGGCAGCGTTCAAGGCGCCGTAGAGCACAGCCATCAGCACGAAGAACGGCAGCATGAAGGACAGCTGCGCGCCACGCGTGGCCGGGCTGGCCAGGTCGAACTCCTGCACCTCCACCGCCTGCAAGAGCGAGGGCGACACCCCGCGCACCATCAAGCGCAGGGCGGCCTGCTCCTGGTTGAAGCCGCGCAGCAGCCCGGCGATGCGGCCCACGCCGCCCTGCGCCCGCTGATTGGCGCTGTGGCTCACCACCTCCAGCACCGGCACCTCCCCGGCGCGCAGCATCGGCTCAAAGTCTGGCGGCACCACCAGCACCGGGTCCTGCAGCCGGCTGTCCTTGAGCTGCTGTTCGTAGTCGGGCGGCGCCTCTTTAACGGTGTAGGTCTGGCGCTCCAAGTAATTGCGCAGCCCCGGCGCGTGGGCGATGCCAGCCACCACCACCTCACGCGCCTCGGCCCGCTTCTCGAAGGACGACGCCAGCGTGGAGATCAGCACCAGCACCACCGGCCCCATGGCCACCGAACTCAGCAGCACCATCACCAGCGTGCGCCGGTCGCGCAACGCGTCCAGCAGCTCCTTGCAGAAGACGGCCCAGGCGTGGGCCCATGCAGCCGCGCTCATGCGAAACCTCCCTGCAGCGGCGCCGGTGCGGGTGCTTGGGCTGAATCCGCCATGGGCCGAGGCTGCGCCCCACCGCCGAATGCCAGTTGCACAAAGGTCTCCTCGAAGTCGGCCAGGCCCGTGCGTGCCGACAACTCAGCCACCGTGCCCTGCGCCACCGTGCGCCCATGCGCGACCACCACCACGTGGTCGCACAGCCGCTCCACCTCCTGCATGATGTGGGTGGAGAAGATGATGCACTTGCCTTGCTCATCCCTCAGGCGCTTGAGCGACTCGCGCAGCGCACGCGTGGCCAGCACGTCCAGCCCGTTGGTGGGCTCGTCCAGGATGATGTTGGGCGGGTCGTGAATCAGCGCCCGCGCCAGCGAGGTCTTCATGCGCTCGCCCTGGCTGAAGCCCTCGGTGCGACGGTCCAGCAACGGCCTCATCTCCAGCATGTCAGCCAGCGCCTCAACGCGGGAACCGGCCACTTCGGCCGGAACCCCATGCAGGCGGGCGAAGTACAGGATGTTCTCGCGCGCCGTCAGCCGGGTGTAGAGCCCCCGCGCATCGGACAACACGCCCATGCGGGCCAGGGCCTGCTGCGGCTGCGCGGCCACGTCCAGGCCATCCACCTCTATGCGCCCGGCATCAGGCTTGAGCAAGGCGGCCACCATGCGCAGCGTGGTGGTCTTGCCGGCGCCGTTAGGCCCGAGCAAGCCGGTGATGCGCCCATTGGGCGCGGTGAAACTCACGCCATCCACCGCTTGCACGGTGCGCGCCTTGCGCCCGCGCCCTTGGACGAAGCGGCGCGACAGGTCCTGCACTTCGATCATGACCGGCCCCCCTGGCTTGACGCGGCGGTGGCACCGGGGGTCTGCACCGGCGCAGGTCCAGGGGCCACGAATGCCGGCGGCCGAGGCATCTTCTCGGCACAGCCACCGTCCACCTGCAGCGCGGCTGCCGCATCGGGCGCATCGATGAAGCGAAAGACCACGTCGCGCAGACAGCCCTGCAACATCAGGCCGTGGCCCGCGTTGGGCACCACCACGTGGCGGGCCTGCGGCCCGAGGGCCTGGGCCACGCGCTGGCCGTGGCGGGGCGGCGTCACGGGGTCCACGCCGCCAGACAGCACCAGCACCGGCGCGGCCGAGGGTGGCACCTGGTAGAAAGCCGGCGGCACCGCGCCCTGCGGCCAGCCGTCACACACGCGGCGGTACATGTCCGCAAAGTCGTTGGCGAAATCGGCACCTGGCCGGTCCGTGGAGGCCCCGACTTGCAGACGCGGATAGTCCTCGGCGCAGATCACCGAGAAGTGCATGCCCTCGGCCAGGCGTAACGGGTTGCCACGGCCACCCGCCATCGCCGAAGTCAGGCCCAGCAGCGCCGTGAAGCGGCCCTGGGCGGCCTCCTCGATGGCCAACGGCAAGGCTGAAGCGATCAGCGGCGCGTACAGCGGCGGGCGCACCAGGCCCGTC
>CAISJH010000707.1 GCA_903885585.1 uncultured beta proteobacterium | reverse complement strand
TGAATCGCACCGGCTTCCGTGGAGGCTCAACTCCTGAGAGGATTGAGTCATGAACACTAAAGCTGCTCGTTTTAGCCCTGAGGTACGTGAACGTGCCGTACGTTTGGTGCAGGAGTGCCAAGCGGATTACGCATCACTGTGGGGTGCATGCGAATCGATTGCCCCCAAGATTGGCTGCTCTGTCAGTACCCTGCATGGATGGGTACAGCGCAAAGAAATAGATGCAGGCCAACGACCGGGTTTGACTACAGATGAACGTGAGCGGCTCAAGCAACTGGAGCGGGAGAACAAGGAGTTGCGGCGTGCCAATGACATACTCAAGGCTGCGAGCGCTTTTTTTGCGCAGGCGGAGCTGGACCGTCGCATCAAGAGCTGATTGACTTTGTAGACAAGTACCGTGATGCCTATGGGGTCGAGCCAATTTGCCGACTGCTGCAAATTGCCCCATCGGGCTACAGACGCAGGGTTCAACAAAGAAACTGCCCATGGCTGCGCTGCAAGCGCAGCCAATCAGACGAAGAGAGTTGCGGTCATATCCAACGTGTATGGCATGCAAACTGGCAAGTTTATGGGGTGATCAAAGTCTGGAAGCAAATGCATCGAGAGGGCTTGCCTATTGCCCGCTGCACGGTGCAGCGCCTGATGCGCAAGCTAGGGTTGGAGGGTGCGCGGCGTGGCAAGAAGGTGTGCACAACACGCCCAGATGTGGCAAGGCCATGCCCACTAGACCTCGTCAACCGCCAGTTCACAGCCCAACGTCCTAACCAGCTTTGGGTTGCAGACTTTACCTATGTATCGACATGGCAAGGTCAGATGTTTGCGGCCTTTGTGATTGATGTCTATGCCCGCCGGATTGTGGGTTGGCGAGTCAGCAGCCACATGCGCACTGACTTTGTTGTGGATGCATTGGAGCAAGCTCTCTACGCACGGCATCCTTCAAGCGATGAAAAGCTGATTCATCACTCCGACAGGGGGAGTCAGTACGTGTCCATTCGCTACACAGAGCGCTTGGAGGAAGCTGGCCTGATGCCTTCGGTGGGCAGCACCGGCGACTCCTATGACAACGCCCTGGCTGAAACTATCAACGGCTTGTACAAAACGGAGGTCATCCACAAGCGAGGACCATGGAAAACACGTGAATCGCTGGAGCTGGCAACCTTGCAATGGGTGCATTGGTTTAACCACAGCAGATTGCTGGAATCCATTGGGCATATACCACCGGCGGAAGCTGAGGCAAACTACTGGCGGCAAGTTGCCAATACCGTGCAGGCTAACGCCTGCACTTCAACAAACTAGCCTCCACCAAACCCGGTGTGATTCAGTATGGAACTTGGATTCCATGCAGCCGTGGGGCATGGTCCGTGCATCCACCTCTGCATCCAGCTTCGCGCCATCCTTCTCCACAAACAAAACATTCTTGGCCGCTGGGTTCATCACTGGATCTGTTGAAAGCGCTTGCTGATGCTTGAGTAGCTCGTTCAACGACTTCCTAATATTTGATACAGCAGGTTCTGGCTGGATTCGCCCCAGGTACACGTCTACACGCCTCACCGCCTCCTTGGGCGTATTTAGTACCACCTTAGCGGGTATGCGCAGCACCTTATAGCCCTTCGCCACCATAGCTGCATCGCGCACTCTGTCGCGCTCCACCGCCTCGGGAGATGAATGCCAAGCGGCACCGTCGATCTCAATGATGAAAGTCCGGTTGGCAACGAAGTCCAAGCGATAGTTATCGACCTTCACTTGCATGTCTAAACGGATGTCGTCACTGGCCAAAGCGTCATCCACGGGCTTCATGCCGTGGGCATCAAGCATCGCTTTCAAGAAAGCTTTTTCCGCCACCGACTCGCACCGATCCTCGTAGTACTCGCGCCAATCAGGGTCAGCCTCGGTGCCACGAAACCGAGGCTGCGGAGGGATGCTTTCCGGCCCTGGGTTAAAGATTTCTTCGTAGAGCGTCCACGCGAAGAAAATCGTGAGCAAGAAAGCGTACGGAAAGACCAAGCCGATGAGCGCCGAGCTGATTAATAGGACAACGCGCAGCCCTGGCCGGTGGACATCTTTAGCCATATTTGGTGCTTGGATTATTCGAATACATGTAATGCGAAGCTTTCAGTGGGATTGGATCACACCGGGTTCTATTGATGTGTACTCCTTATTGAGACCAAAAAAAGCGCCTCTTGAGGCGCTTTTTTGATGACTGATCCGTGACCAATACGAGGGAATGAGAGTGCTTCGATGACCCCCAAAACGTCTCACGTATTCGCAGCTCTCAGAAGGAAAGCGTCCCCGGCAAGTGTTGACGAAGACATGTGATGCTTATCGAGATCAACAAAAAGCTCCTCAAAAGGCGCTTTTTGGGAAAATCCATTTAGACCGCAGCGAGGCGAGAAACCGTGTCCGGATACTTCTCAACCAATCGGATCAGCAATGCGGCTTGTGCATTGGGCGCTGCCCTGCCTTGCTCCCAGTTTTCCAAGGTTCGGGTTTTCGTCCTCAGGTAGCTGGCGAAGACGGGCCTGGACAGATTCAAATGCTCCCGAATCGACTTGAGTTCTGCGGACGTGATGGTGACTTCAGGCTTCAGTTCCACTTCGTGTGTTCGCAGCGTGCGCTTGCCTGCACGAGCACTGGCTAGCGCATCAAAGCCTTCGCTGAGTTCTGCAAAAAGATCGCGCTTGGTCATTTTCGGGCCTCCAATTCGTCTTTCAAAAGCTGCTTCAGGGTCGTTTTCTGCTTGGGGGTCAGGTTCTCCAGCTCGTCCTTGTCGTACACGGTGAAGAGCCAAAACTGCGGACCACCGCTCCACCAGTAGTAGATGACCCGTAACCCGCCGCGAGTTCCTTTGCCTCTGCGTGGATCACCATGGCGAACTTTGCGCAGCCCGCCTGTGCCTTCAATCATGTCTCCCGCTTCAGGGTTCTTGAGCAAGCGCTCTTGGAACTCCTTGAACTCGTCATCGTTGAGGTAGGTAGCTCTGTTGCGCTCGAAGGGATCGCCTCAGAAAACGGAAAATAAAGCACGCTAAGCCGTAAGTAAGCGTGCTCCTGTGAAAGCCACAGCTAAAACTGCGTAGTACACATAGAGGTATTTTTTTCTAGATTTATATCGAATTTCGTTATCGAATTTCGCTTATTATTGATCAACTCGTTGCAGATCATGAAGGCGAAAGTATGACGAATAACCCTACCGATGACAGCAGACCATGGTCGGTCTTTCTTATTTTTCTGCGGCTTGGATTGACATCTTTTGGCGGCCCCATTGCGCACTTGGGCTACTTCCGCGCCGAATTTGTCACACGGCGGCGCTGGCTCTCCGAACGGAGCTATGCTGACTTGGTCGCGCTTTGTCAGTTCTTGCCAGGGCCTGCAAGCAGCCAGGTCGGCATAGCGGTAGGACTGTCTCGGGCTGGATACAGCGGGGCGCTGGCTGCTTGGGCTGGCTTCACGCTGCCGTCTGCCATAGCCTTGATCCTTTTTGCGCTCGGCATCTCCAGCTATGGCGATTACGTCTCGCAGGGCGCGTTGCATGGCTTAAAAGTGGTGGCTGTGGCCGTGGTCGCTCAAGCAGTATGGGGCATGGCGCGTAACCTATGCACGGATGGGCTGCGAGTCACCATCATGGCAATTGCTACCTGCGTCGTTTTACTTGTGCCGTCCGCGTGGGGACAGGTTGGCGTGATTGCTATCGCAGGCATCGCAGGCCGGTTATTGTTCAAGCCAGCGAAAGTTGTTGAGCATGACCCCCTACCTATCACGGTCAGTCACCGGGCCGGCGTGCTTTGGCTCTCGCTGTTCTTTGTCTTGCTGATTGGCCTGCCGGTGTTGGCCGAACTGATGCCAAGTCAAACCATGGCAATGGTGGATTCCTTCTATCGTGTCGGATCACTGGTGTTCGGCGGTGGTCACGTTGTGCTGCCATTACTGCAAGCCGAAGTGGTGCCCTCCGGCTGGGTCAACAATGAATCCTTTCTCGCGGGGTACGGGGCAGCTCAAGCGGTGCCCGGCCCTTTGTTCACGTTCGCCGCGTTTCTTGGTGCCTCGATGAACACCGCCCCGTCGGGCTGGATCGGCGGCATTGTGTGTCTGCTGGCTATCTTCGCGCCCTCGTTCTTGCTGGTCGTCGGATCAATGCCATTTTGGGAGCGTTTGCGCCGCAATACAGGCATCCAAGCTGCGCTGGCCGGGATCAATGCCGCTGTAGTCGGCTTGCTGCTGGCCGCGCTGTATCAGCCTGTATGGACTAGCGCCATCTTTCAGCCGCAAGACTTCGGCTTGGCATTAGTTGCCCTTGTCGCACTTATGTTCTGGAAGCTCCCGCCGTGGCTGGTTGTCCTCGGTAGCGGTGCAGCTGGGTGGCTGTTGAGCGTCGCTCTGTGAGGCACAAAAAATGACTGACAAAGACCTCTACGGCGGTTTGATCCGCCTGCACATCCTTCACCATGCAGCCGAGGAACCTGTCTTTGGGCTGGGGATCATCGAAGAGCTACGCCGACACGGCTACGAGATGAGCGCTGGCACCGTGTACCCGATGCTGCACGGCCTGGAAAAAAAAGGCTATCTGACCTCACGCCACGAACGCACCGGGCGACGTGAACGGCGTGTTTATGACATCACTGAACAAGGCAGAACTGCACTTGCTGATGCGAAAACAAAGGTCAAGGAGCTGTTCGGAGAGTTGGTAGAAGGTGGTTGAGTTTTTGCTTCTATGTCAGGTTGAGCTATACCCTAACGCAACGTCAGGGAAGAGACTGTAATCACGTCAGAATAGAGTCCAATATGAAATTTATTGACACAATCAGTCAAGAGTAATAGATTTCACTCTGACACATTACCCTTGGAGACACTTTGTACGGTCAACGCATCGGCTACGTTCGCGTCAGCAGCTTCGACCAGAACCCGGAACGGCAATTGGAAGGGGTTCAGGTGGCGCGGGTGTTCACCGACAAGGCATCCGGCAAGGACACCCAGCGTCCCGAGCTGGAAAGGCTGCTCGCCTTCGTGCGCGAAAGCGACACCGTGGTGGTGCACAGCATGGATCGCCTGGCACGCAACCTGGATGACTTGCGCCGCATCGTGCAGGGCCTGACCAAGCGCGGGGTACGCATCGAATTCGTCAAGGAAAGCCTGGCCTTCACTGGCGAGGATTCGCCGATGGCGAATTTGATGCTGTCGGTGATGGGCGCGTTTGCCGAGTTCGAGCGGGCCTTGATCCGCGAGCGGCAGCGCGAAGGAATCGCGCTGGCCCGGCAGCGGGGTGCGTACCGGGGCCGCAAAAAGTCACTGAACGATGAGCAGATTGCCGAACTGAAACGGCGCGTCGCGGCGGGCGAGCAAAAGGCCCTGATCGCCCGCGACTTCGGCATTAGCCGTGAAACCTTGTACCAGTACCTGCGCGAGTCCTGAGCATGCCGCGTCGTTCCATTCTGTCCGCCACCGAGCGACAAAGCCTGCTGGCATTGCCCGATGTCAAAGACGATCTGATCCGATACTACACGTTCAGCGACACCGACCTGTCGGTGATTCGTCAGCGGCGCGGGCCTGCGAATCGGCTGGGCTTCGCCATTCAGCTTTGCTACCTGCGATTCCCCGGCGTCATCCTGGGCGTTGATGAGCCGCCGTTTCCGCCCTTGCTGCGCATCGTGGCGTCGCAACTCAAAGTGCCGGTCGAAAGCTGGGACGACTACGGGCAGCGGGAGCAGACCCGGCGCGAGCACCTGGTCGAACTGCAAACGGTGTTCGGCTTCCAGCCGTTCACCGTGAGTCACTACCGGCAGGCTGTCCACACGCTGACTGAGCTGGCTATGCAAACCGACAAGGGCATCGTCCTGGCCAACGCCTTGATTGAGCATCTACGGCGGCAGTCGATCATCCTGCCCGCGCTCAACGCCATCGAGCGCGCCAGTGCCGAGGCCATCACCCGCGCCAATCGGCGCATCTACGAAGCCCTGTCCGAGCCGTTGTCGAGCGGGCACCGGCATCGCCTGGATGAACTGTTGAAGCGCCGCGACAACGGCAAGACCACCTGGCTGGCATGGCTGCGGCAATCACCGGCCAAGCCGAATTCCCGCTACATGCTGGAACACATCGAACGTCTCAAAGCCTGGCAGGCGCTCAACCTGCCTACCGGCATCGAGCGGCTGGTTCATCAAAACCGGCTGCTCAAGATCGCCCGCGAGGGTGGCCAGATGACGCCCGCCGACTTGGCCAAGTTCGAGCCACAGCGACGTTACGCCACCCTCATGGCGCTGGCCATCGAGGGCATGGCTACTGTTACCGACGAAATCATCGACCTGCACGACCGCATCCTGGGCAAGCTGTTCAACGCCGCCAAGAATAAGCATCAGCAGCAGTTCCAGGCGTCCGGCAAGGCCATCAATGCCAAGGTGCGTTTGTACGGGCGCATCGGCCAGGCGCTGATCGACGCCAAGCAGTCAGGCCGCGACCCATTCGCCGCCATCGAGGCCGTCATTTCCTGGGACGCTTTCGCCGAGAGCGTCACCGAGGCGCAGAAGCTCGCCCAGCCCGATGATTTCGACTTCCTGCACCGCATCGGCGAGAGTTACGCCACATTGCGCCGCTACGCGCCGGAATTCCTCGACGTGCTCAAGCTGCGAGCAGCGCCCGCCGCCAAGGACGTGCTCGACGCCATCGAGGTGCTGCGCGGCATGAACATCGACAACACCCGCAAGGTGCCCGCTGATGCACCGACCAACTTCATCAAGCCGCGCTGGCAGAAGCTGGTGATGACCGACGCCGGCATCGACCGACGCTATTACGAGTTGTGCGCACTGTCGGAACTTAAGAACGCGTTGCGCTCGGGCGACATCTGGGTACAGGGTTCACGTCAGTTCAAGGACTTCGAGGACTACCTGGTGCCACCCGAGAAGTTCGCCAGCCTCAAGCAGTCCAGCGAATTGCCGCTGGCCGTGGCCACCGATTGCGACCAGTACCTGAGCGAGCGCTTGGAGTTGCTGGAAGCGCAACTTGCCACGGTCAATCGCATGGCGGCGGCCAACGACCTACCGGACGCCATCATCACCGAATCGGGCTTGAAGATCACGCCGCTGGATGCTGCGGTGCCCGACACCGCGCAGGCATTGATCGACCAGACGGCCATGATTCTGCCGCACGTCAAGATTACCGAGCTGCTGATGGAGGTCGATGAGTGGACGGGCTTCACCCGCCACTTCACGCACCTGAAATCCGGCGACCTCGCCAAAGACAAAAATCTGCTGCTGACTACGATCCTGGCCGACGCGATCAACCTGGGCCTGACCAAAATGGCCGAATCTTGCCCCGGTACGACTTACGCCAAGCTCGCCTGGCTGCAAGCCTGGCATACCCGCGATGAAACCTATTCGATGGCGCTGGCCGAACTGGTCAACGCCCAGTTTCGGCATCCCTTTGCCGGGCACTGGGGCGATGGCACCACATCATCGTCGGACGGACAGAATTTCCGAACCAGCAGCAAGGCAGAAAGCACCGGGCACATCAATCCGAAATATGGCAGCAGCCCAGGCAGGACGTTCTACACCCACATCTCTGACCAGTACGCGCCGTTCCACAACAAGGTGGTCAATGTCGGCGTGCGCGATTCCACCTACGTGCTTGACGGCCTGCTGTACCACGAGTCCGACCTGCGCATCGAGGAACATTACACGGACACGGCGGGCTTCACCGATCACGTCTTTGCCTTGATGCACCTGCTGGGCTTCCGCTTCGCACCGCGCATCCGAGACCTGGGCGACACCAAGCTCTACACCCCGAAAGGCGAAGCCGCCTATGACGCGCTGAAACCGATGATCGGCGGCACTCTCAACATCAAGCACGTCCGCGCCCATTGGGACGAAATTCTGCGCCTGGCCACCTCGATCAAGCAAGGCACGGTGACGGCCTCGCTGATGCTTAGGAAACTCGGCAGCTATCCGCGCCAAAACGGCCTGGCTGTCGCCCTGCGTGAGCTGGGGCGCATCGAGCGGACGTTGTTCATCCTGGGCTGGTTGCAAAGCGTTGAGCTGCGCCGCCGCGTCCATGCCGGGCTGAATAAAGGCGAAGCACGCAATGCACTGGCCCGCGCCGTGTTCTTCAACCGGCTGGGCGAAATCCGCGACAGCAGCTTTGAGCAGCAGCGCTACCGGGCCAGCGGCCTCAATCTGGTGACGGCGGCTGTCGTGCTGTGGAACACGGTCTACCTGGAGCGCGCAGCGCATGCGTTGCGTAGCAACGGCCATGCCGTCGATGAAACGCTATTGCAGTACCTGTCGCCGTTGGGCTGGGAACACATCAATCTGACCGGCGATTACCTCTGGCGCAGCAGCGCCAAGATCGGCGCGGGCAAGTTCAGGCCGTTGCGACCTCTGCAATCGGCTTAACGTGCTTTATTCTCCGTTTTCTGAGACGACCCCTTAACCTGGTCACCGCTGCCATCGTGCTGTGGAACACCGCCTACCTGGAGCGAATAGCCGCCACGCTGAAGGAAAACGGCGTTCTTCGCGACGACACGCTGCTGCAGTTCTTGTCTCCC
>CAISJH010000706.1 GCA_903885585.1 uncultured beta proteobacterium | reverse complement strand
CTGCTGCAGATGGTGGAAACGGGCGAGGTGGCGCCCGGCGGCACGTTGCCGAGTGAGACGGCGCTGGCCGAGCGCCTCGGCGTGTCCATCGGCACCGTGCGGCGCGCCGTGGATGACTTGGTGGCCGACCACATCGTGGTGCGCCGCCAGGGGCGCGGCACCTTCGTGGCCACGCACACGAGTGACCGCTTTCTGTTCCAGTTCTTCCACGTGGAGCGCAGCGACGGCCTTCGCGAGGCCCCCACCGTGGAGCTGGTGAGCTTCGAGCGGGCGCGCCTGGACGAAGACGCCGCGCAGGCCCTGGGGCTGAAGACGGGAGAACCGGCGTTTCGCATCGAGAACCGGCTGCGCCTGCAGGGGCGACCGGTGGTTCATGACCTGCTGTTGATTCCCGCCGCCCTCTTCAAAGGCCTGAGCGAGAAGCGCTGGAACGAGCGGCCCAGCACCATCTACCACCTGTACCAGACGGGCTTTGGCATCACGGTGGTGCGAGCGCAGGAGCGACTGCGCGCTGCGGCGGCAGACGCCGCCACCGCCCGCGTGCTGGGCATTGCCACGGGCACGCCCGTGCTGCAGGTGCGCCGCACCGCTCTGGCGCTCGGCGGCAAGCCGGTGGAGTACCGCGTGAGCACGGTGCTGACGCAGCATCACGAGTACGTGAACACCCTCTCGCGTCCGGGTTGACAACTCCTGGGCTGGACAACGCCCGGCACGCTGGACAATCAAGGCCTTCCAGCACCTCCTACGAGAATCACTCCTCGGCCGCCTCAACGATGAAACCAAGCCGCTTCAACTGGCCGGGCAGGCTGCTCAGCACTCTGATCCTTTCATCGGCAACTGCTGCACCCGCCCTGGCCCAAGGCACCGTCACCGCTTTGTGCAGCACCGACCAGAGCTGGTGCGAGATGGCGGCCGCCGAGTTCCAGAAGGCCACCGGCCTGCGCGTGCTGCAGAGCCGCAAGGCCACGGGCGAAGCCCTGGCGCAGTTGCGCGCGGAAGCCTCCAACCCCAAGACCGACCTCTGGTGGGGCGGCACGGGCGACCCCTTCCTGCAGGCGGCCGAGCAGGGCCTGCTTCAGCCCTACCGGCCGGCCTACATCAACGACCTGCACGCCTGGAGCGTGCGCCAGTACGCCATGTCGCAGAACATGGTGGGCGGCTTCTACACCAGTGCCATCGGCTTCGGCTGGAACACCGAGCTGCTCAAGAAGAAGAAGCTGCCCGAGCCCAAGTGCTGGGCCGACATGATCAAGCCCATCTACAAGGGCGAAATCGAGATCTCGCACCCCGCCTCCAGCGGCACCGCGTACACCATCCTGGCTGGGCTGGTGCAGTTGATGGGCGAGAACCAGGCCTTCGACTACATGAAGGCTCTGCACAAGAACGTCACCCAGTACACCCGCAGCGGCACGGCGCAGGCGCCCAACGTGGCCAAGGGCGAAGTGGCCGTCGGCATCAGCTTCATCTTCGGCTTTGACGGATGGCGTCACAACAAGTACCCGGTGGCCACCACGGCGCCCTGTGAGGGCACCAGTTACGAAATTGGCGGCATTGCGCTCGTCAAGGGCGCGCGCAACGCCGAGGGCGCGCGTCGCTACTACGACTGGCTGATGAGCCCCGAGGGTCAAGCCATCGGGGCCAAGGCCAACAGCCTGCAGTCTCCGGCCAACCGCACGTTCAAGCCCGACCCCCGCATCCCCAGCATGGACAGCGTGCGCCTCATCAAGTACGACTTCGAGAAGTACGGCTCGTCGGCAGAACGCCGGCGTCTGCTGGAGCGCTGGCAGCGGGAGGTGGAGTCGCTGCCGAGGTGAGCTGAGGTGTCAGCCATCGCCCCGCATGGCTGACGCAGCCGCAGCGTAGCCGCCACCGGCACCATCCAGAAAGTGCAGGTGCCCGGCTTCCACCACCGAGGGTACGTAGCAGGTCAACACCGCGCTGTCCTGGACTGACATGCCGTAGCGCAACGCGCCCGAGCGCCGCTCCTGCTCCAGCAGGTCTTCCACGAGCGCGAGGCCTGCGGGGTCCAGTGAGACAGTCATCCGCAGACCGTCCTGCACCTTGCGGTAGTCGGTATTCAGGCCGGTGACCTTCTGGTAGTGGCGCGGGTCAAAGCTGCCCAGCCGCAGCCCGGTGAGGAACAGCACCCTGACCAGCGCCAAGCCCAGCTTCAGCTTCAGCCGTTGGACTGCAAGGCTGGCCGAGCCGCGAGTGACACGCGCCTCCAGTTCCAGCCCGACGGCCGGCCAGCCCACCCCGGGGCCTTCTGCAGGAATGGGACTGGCGCCGCCCCGGTCCATGCCCAAGGCCGCCAGCAGGCGCTCCGCGGCCCTTTGGTAGCCCTCGGCATCGGAGCGCAAGCCCGGCTCGACGATCAGAGACACGATCTTGCGACCCGGCGTCTGCACAGGCATCCATCGACACGACAGGCCCTCCAGGTTGGGACGCTGACCCGCGGGGGCTGGGCT
>CAISJH010000705.1 GCA_903885585.1 uncultured beta proteobacterium | reverse complement strand
TCAAGGGGGGGCGCTTGGCCGCGGCCTGCCACCCGGCGCGTGTGCTCACGCTGCTGATCTCCGACGTGCCGGGCGACCGGCCCATCGACATCGCCTCCGGCCCCACGGTGGCTGACCCGACCACCTGCGCCGACGCGCTGGCCATCGTGCGTCGCTACGGCATCACGCTGGCGCCCGCGGTGCGCGAGGTGCTGGAAAGCGGCCGGGGGGAGTCCGTCAAGCCGGGGGACCCGCGTCTTGCGCGCTGCGAAACGCGCATCATCGCTGCGCCACAGGCCTCGCTGGAAGCCGCCGCCGCGGTGGCGCGCGAGGCCGGTTATGCCGCCCATATCCTGGGTGACGCGCTGGAAGGCGAGGCGCGGGATGTGGGCAAGGTGCTGGGCGGCATTGCCTTGCAGGTGGCGCAGCGCGACCAGCCTTTTGCAGCACCTTGCGTGCTGCTGTCGGGCGGCGAGACCACGGTGACGGTGCGCGGTAGCGGGCGCGGCGGGCGCAACGTGGAGTGCCTGCTGTCCCTGGGCCTGACGCTGCGCGGCCACCCGCAGGTGCACGCGCTGGCTGGCGATACCGACGGCGTGGATGGCCAGGAAGAGACGGCCGGCGCACTGCTCACACCCGACACGCTGGAGCGCGCCTTCGCCGCCGGCGTGCGTCCAGCCGACCGTCTGGCCGACAACGACGGCCACGGCTTCTTTGGCGCGCTGGGCGACAGTGTGGTCACCGGGCCGACGCTGACCAACGTCAACGACTTCCGCGCCATCCTGATCGACGCGGCGCCTTGAGAATTACAGCGCTGCCAACCACCTCGTCACTCGACCCCAAGGAACCCTCACCATGCCCACCATCCGCGTCGAACTCTTCGAAGGCCGTACCGTCGAGCAAAAGCGCGCCCTGGCCCAGGCCCTGACCGAGGCCACCGTGCGCACACTGGGCGGCTCGGCCGATGGCGTGGACGTCGTGTTCTTCGACATCGCGCGTCACGACTGGTCCACCGGTGGGGAGTTGTGGAGCGACAAAGCGCCGGCCAAGCCGCCCACGGCCGCGTAGGCGGCCGCTTCCCGTCTCTGGCCGCGTAGGCGGCCGCTTCGTGTTTACAGCCGCGTAGGCGGCCGTCTCCAAGCCCGCGGCCTCGCGTTCAGAGGGTGCTGTCGCTGCCCAGGTACAGCCGCGTCATGCCTTCGTCGCGCAGCAGATCTTGTGCGCGGCCCTGCATCACCACGCGGCCCTGGTCCAGGATGCAGCCGCGGTCGCTGAGGGCCAGCGCCTGGCGGGCGCGCTGCTCGACCATCAGTACGGCCACGCCCTGGGCGGGTAGGGCCTGGACGAGCTCGAACACGCGGCCGACGAGAGACGGCGCCAGGGCGGCCGTGGGTTCGTCCAGCACCATGACCTGGGGGGCGCGCACCATGGCCCGTGCGAAGGCCAGTTGCTGGCGTTCGCCCCCGGACAGGCTGCCCGCCGACTGGGCCCGGCGGTCGCGCAACACCGGGAACAGCGCGAGCACGCGCTCCAGGTCGGTGCCCTTGATGCGGCCGCCTGCGGCCACGTGCAGGTTTTCCAGCACGCTCATGTGGGCAAAGACGTTGGCCACCTGGGGGACGCAGGCCAGGCCGGCTGCGATGCGGTCCTCGGTGGGCAGAGCCGAGAGGTCCTGACCCGCCAGGCGCACCCGGCCCGTGGCGCGTGGCAGCAGCCCGAACAGGCCGCGCAGCAGCGTGGACTTGCCCGCCCCGTTGGTGCCTGCGATGGTGACGATCTCGCCGGCCTCGACGCTGAGGGTGATGTCATGGACGATGTCCACGGCACCGTAGCCACCCGTCAGGCCTTCGATCTGCAGCAGTGGCATCAGGCCACCCCGCCCATGTAGGCCGCCTGCACGCGCGCATCATCCAGCACGGCCTGCGGTGCGCCATCGGCCAGGATGCGGCCCTGGTCCATGACCACCAGGCGCTGCACCAGGGTCTTGAGCGCTTGCAGATGGTGCTCGATCACCACCAGCGCCAGGCCGCGGGCGTGAATGGCGCGCAGCACCTCGAGCAGCTGCCCAATCAGCACCGGGTTGACGCCGGCAAAGGGTTCGTCCAGCAGGATGCAGCGCGGCTGGCCCATCAGGGCCCGCGACAGCTCGAGCAGCTTCTTCTGGCCGCCCGACAGGGCCGCGGCCGGCTGGTCACGCATGGCGGCCAGCCCCGTCAGGCGCAGCACCTCGTCGGCCTGCGCGGTGAGTTCGGCGTCGCGGCGTCGTCCACCCGGGCGCCCGAACCAGGCGGCCGCCAGCGTTTCGTGGCGCGCGTTGGGCGCTGCCGCGAGCAGGTTGTCCAGCACGCTGAGGGTGCCAAACTCGCGCGGCACCTGGAAGGTGCGCGCCAGCCCCAAGCCTGCCCTGCGGTGTGCGGGCAGGGCTGTCATGTCCCGGCCTTGCAGACGGATCTCCCCAGCCGATACCGGCAACTGCCCGGCCAGCGCGCCGAACAGCGTGGACTTTCCGGCGCCGTTGGTGCCGGCGATACCGATCAAGGCACCAGCCGCCACGGTGAAGGTCACGTCGTCCACCGCCCGGAAGCCGTCGAAGGCCACTGTCACGCCGCGGGCTTCGAGCAAGGCCGGCGGGGCAGTTTTGGGTTGGGAGCTGCTCATGGCGTGCGTTGCCGTCAGCGCGGCGCGCGGCCAAACAGGCCCTGCGGCCGGTACAGCACGAACAGAATGATGGCCAGGCCCACCACCGCCAGGCGCACGCTGGCCATCTGCACCTCCGCTACGCCGGGAATCAGGTCGCGCAAGAAGCGCGAGCCCTCCAGGAAGGCCACGAGCAGCAGCGTGCCGGCCAAGGCGCCGCGCAGCGATCCCACGCCGCCCAGGATCACGCTCATCCAGACATAGAAGGTCACCAGCGGCACGAACTGCTCGGGTGAGATGAAGGTGATGAAGTGGGCATAGAACGCGCCCGCCACCCCGGCCAATGCAGCGCCGAACATGAAGACCTGGATCTTGTAGCGGGCCGGGTCCTTGCCCAGTGCGATGACGGCTGCTTCGTTGTCGCGGATGGCCCGCAACAGGCGGCCGAGGGGGCTGGCCTTCAGCAAGTGGGTGGCCCAGGCGGCCCCGGCCACCGTGAGCAGCAGCGCCAGCAGGATGGCCCAGGCCGTGGCCGTACCGCCCAGGCCAGCGAAGAGCTTGGGGATGCCCGGGACGCCCTGCACACCGTTGGTGATCTGCTTCTCCTCCTGCAGCACGATGCGCACCGTCTCCGAGAAGCCGAGCGTCACGATGGCCAGATAGTCCTCGCGCAGGCGCAGCGCGGCCACGCCCAGCGGCACGGCCGCCAGGGCGGCAACGGCCGCGGCTGCGCCGAAGCTCAGAGGCAGCGGCCAGCCCCGCAACGCCAGCAGTGAGGAGGTGTAGGCACCCAGCGCGAAGAAGGCCACATGTCCGAAGTTGATCAGGCCCGTCTCGCCGTATTGCAGGTTCAGGCCGATGGCCAGCAGGGCGTAGATCAGTACCATCGTGCTCACGGCGACGAGGTAGGCGTCCATCAGCGCACCATTTCCCGACGGCCGAACAGGCCGGCAGGCCGCACCAGCAGCACAAGCACCAGCACCCCAAAAGAGACGGCGATCTTGTAGCTCGGCCCCACCAGCGGCACTGAAAGCTCTTGCCCCACGCCCATCAACAGCGCGCCCGCCACAGCGCCCCCCGGGCTGCCGATGCCGCCCAGGATCATGGCGGCAAAGGCCGGCAGCAGCAGCTCCCAGCCCAGCTCTGGCATCACCACGGATTTCACGCCCAGCAGCACGCCGCCCACCCCAGCCAGCGCGCCTGCCAGAGCCCACAGCAGCACCATCAGGCGCTGCGAACGGATGCCCGACAGGCGGGCCAGGTCGGGGTTGTCGGCGATGGCGCGCAGCAGGCGCCCGCTGCGGCCGAAGCGCAGCCAGGCGAAGACCAAGGCCAGCACCACGGCGGCGACGAGCGCGATCACCAGGTCGCTGGGCAACAGGCGCACGCCGCTGACATTCCAGGCCCGGGTCAGCGGCAAGGTGAAGGTACGCTGGTCATGGCCGGCCACCAGGGTGATGAGGCTGCGCAGCAGGAAGGCCAGGCCGATGGAGGCCAGCAGGCTGGCAACCATGGCCGCGCGCGACAGGCGCCGGAAGATGCAGTACCAGGCCAGGACGGAAACCAGCGCGCAGCCCAGTGCCGCTGCCAGCGTGGCTGCGGCCATGTTCGCCAGGCTGGCCTGCATGCCGCTGGCGATCAGCGCTGCCTGCACGCCCACGGCCAGGTAGGCGCCCAGCGTCAACACGTCTCCGGTGGCCGCATTTGGAAAGCGCGCAATCGCCATGATCAGGGTCAAGGCCAGCGCGGGCAGGGCGATGACCGAACCTTCGACCAGCCCGTTGATCAGGTGGTTGGCGAGGTCTACGAGCGCCATGGCATCGCCTCAGCGCCAGGCTGGCGACAAGCCGTGGGTCGGGTCACGTCGTTCAGGGACGGGGGTCGCAGGCGGGTCAGGGCTTGTAGTCGGCCGGGATCGCCACCACGTCGCGGCGCACCAGCACACCCTTCTCGATCACGTAGACGCCGAAGTCCGGCGACACATCCCCGAAGGCGTCGAAGTCCAGCTTGCTGGAGGCGCCTTCGTAGTTGATCTTCTGCTTCCTGGCCAGCAGCGCCTTGCCTTCGGCGAAGGTGGACACCGCCGTGCCGCCCGGGTTGGCCACGTCCCGGATCTTGGCGTTGATCTGCGCCACCGTGGCGTTGGGGCCGGCAGCCTCCATGGCCAGGGCCAGCACCACCATCATGTCGTAGGCCATGGGGGCGTAGACGTTGGTCGTGGCGGGCTTTCCCATGGCCTTGGTGTAGGCGGCGTCGAAGTGCTTGAAGGCTGCACTGTTCTCGCTGGAGACCGTGTCCACCGAGATGATGCCTTCGCAGACCTCCGGGCCCAGGGCCTTGACCAGATCGGGGTTGGCGGCCCAGCCCGGGATGATCCAGGCATTCTTGTCGCCGGCCTGGTACCACTCGCGCAGCAGGATGGTGGTGTCGGGCAGGTAGGAGCCGGTGACGATGACATCGGGCTTTTCGGCCAGCACCTTCTGCAGTTCGCTGCGGTAGCTGGGGCGGTTGGGCTCGTAGACGACGTTGGCCACCACCTTGCCGCCGCGTTTTTCCCAGGCCTTGCGGAAGCCCTCGGTATTGCCGATGCCCGAGGCGTTGTTGAAGGCCATCGTGGCCGGGCGCTTCCAGCCGCGCTTGGTGGCGATCTCGGCGAAGGCGGCGCCGAAGCGGTCGTTCGTGGCCTGGAAACGCCAGACCAGGTCCTTCTTGTCCAGCGCGGAGATGGCCGGGGCGCCGGAGACGTTCATCTGGATGAGGTTGGCCTCATCCGTCAGGGGCATGACCGCCAGGGTGACGCCCGACGACCAGGTGCCCAGGACGGCCTGCACCTTGTTGACGTCGATCAGCTTCTTGGCCGCCAGCACGGCGGCATCGGGCTTGGTCTGGGTGTCCTCGGAGAAGACCTCGATCTTGCGGCCGCCCGCGCCGCCGGCGGCGTTGACTTCCTCGGCGGCCAGCAGGAGGGCGCGCTGCATGCCGGGGCCGTAGGGGCTGCCGGCGCCGGTGATCGGGTTCAGCGCGCCGACGCGGAAGGTGGCGCCTGCCTGAGCCCAGACCGCGCCGTGCAGGGCCGAGGCCAGGGCGGCGACCAGAGGGGCGGCAATGAGTTGTCTGCGGTTCGTGTGCATGGTCATGGTGTTCCTCGAGGGTGTTTCAGTTCATGTCCTTGTGGACCAGCCCGTCCTTGACGATCATCCGCAGATGTTCGCCCTGGCCGCGCAGGAGATCGATGTTGTCCAGCGGGTTGCCCTCCACCAGCAACAAGTCGGCCGTCGCCCCGGCGGCGATGACGCCCAGGCGGCCGTCCATCTGCAGCACGTGGGCGGCGTGGATGGTGGCCGCTCGGATCGCCTCGGCGGCACCCAGCACGCGGGCGCGCAGCGCAAACTCTTCGCTCTGCAGGCGCTGCGACTCGCCCAGCAAGTCGGTGCCGAAGGCCATGCGCACGCCCGCCTTGGCAAAGATCTCCAGCGAGCGCAGGCCGTCACCGCGCACCGCCTCGATCTTGGCCACGGACTCGGGCGGAAAGCCCAGCGAGGCGCCCTCGGTGGCCAGCGCCTCGTAGGTGGCCAGCGTGGGCACGGCGATGGCGCCATGCTCGGCCATCACCTGGGCGGCCTGCGCGTCGACCAGGTTGCCATGCTCGATGGTGCGCACCCCGCAGCGCACGGCCCGCGCGATGGCCCGGGCGGTGTAGGCGTGGGCCATGACGTAGGTGCCGGCATTGCCTGCTTCCTCCACCGCGGCCCGGATCTCGCTTTCGCTGTAGCCCAGGAAGTGGATCGGGTCGTTGGGTGAAGCCACCCCGCCCGAGGCCATGATCTTGATCTGCTTGGCCCCCTTCTGGATCTCCTCACGCACGGCGCGGCGGATGTCGTCCACGCCATCGACCACCCGCGCGATGGCCCCCACCTTGGGGGTGCAACCGCAGGGCTCGATGATGTCGCTGCGCTCGCGCATGTCGCCATGGCCGCCCGTC
>CAISJH010000704.1 GCA_903885585.1 uncultured beta proteobacterium | reverse complement strand
TCAAGTCACCCGGATCCTTACAGCCCGTGATGCGTTGACCTTGATCGCGTGATCGCGTGATCGCCTGTTAACGTTGACACGCTGACCAGGCGACCTTCAAGGCACACAGCGCCTCAGGTCCCGCCCACGTAGGGGTTGGTGCGCCGCTCGCGCCCGAAGGTGCTCTCCGGCCCGTGGCCGGGGATGAACACCGTGTCGTCGCCCATGGGCCACAGGCGCTGGGTGATGCTGGCGATCAGCGTGTCGTGGTCGCCCTGCGGAAAGTCCGTCCGGCCGATGCTGCCGGCAAACAGCACATCGCCCACGAAGGCGCGCTTGGCTTCGGCGCTGTAGAACACCACGTGCCCCGGTGTATGGCCAGGGCAGTGTCGTACGGTAAGCGTGCACTCACCTACGGTGACGGTGTCGCCATCCGCCAGCCAGCGCGTGGGCGTGAAAGGCTCGGCCTGCGGGAAGCCGAACATGCGGCTTTGCTGCGGCAGGCCGTCGATCCAGAACTGGTCGCCCGGGTGCGGACCGATGATAGGCAGGCCATCCTCGCGCGCCAGCGTGCCTGTGCCGCCGGCGTGGTCAATGTGCGCGTGCGTCAGCCAGATGGCCTTGAGCGTCACGCCGTGCCGGCGGGCCGCCTCCCGCAGCCGCGGCAGCTCACCGCCGGGGTCGATCAGCGCGCCCTCCATGGTGCGGTCGCACCAGACGAGCGAGCAGTTCTGGGCGAAGGGCGTGACGGGCAGGGTTTCGTAGCGGAACATCGGTCAGGATCATAGGTCGAGATGCGCTTGAGGCCCCTCAAGCCCGCCCTGCCACCCCCGCCTAGAGTGCCCCACTCGCGCGGTGGCTGGCTCCTGGCTGGCCGTCCGCAAAGACAGTGGCTTTCAGTACGAAGGGTGGCACTTGATCCAATCCCCAACCACGGCGCGGTTGAGCACAGGCGCCCAGCGCCGGCCGCCAAGGAACCTCTTTGACGATGCGCCCGTGGGCCTGTTCACGGTGGACAGGCGTCTGGTGGTGCGCCGCGCCAATGAGCAGGGACGGCATCTGCTGGGGGTGCATCGGCGCAGCGCAGCCGTGGGCCGCCGTCTGATTGATGGGTTTGACGATGCGACTGGTCAGCGCCTGATGTCGGCCGTCTCGGCTCTGGCGCCGTCAGACGGCATGTCCATGGGCGAAGTGCGCTGGAAGCACAACCCGGGCGACCCGAGGGTGGTGCGCGTGGAGGCACGGGCCCGATCCAACGGTGATGACGTGCTGCTGGCCTTCATCGACGTGACCGAGGCCCGCACCCAGGCCGAAACTGCCGAGCACCGCGCCCAGCATGACGGCCTGACAGGCCTGCTCAACCGCTCGGCCGCGATGGACCGGTTGGTGGCGGCGCTGCAGGCGGCTCAGTCTGGCGGTTGGCGCCTGGCTGTGATGTTTGTAGACCTGGATCACTTCAAGCAGCTGAACGATTCGCTGGGGCATGAGGCGGGAGACGGCTTGCTGTGTGAGGTCGCTCGGCGTCTGGGCAGTGCATTGCAAGGCCCGTGCTTGGCGGCGCGCCTGGGGGGAGACGAGTTCCTCGTGCTGCTGCCCACGTTGTTGGCGGCTGATGACCCGGTGGCGCTGGCCGATCAGTTGCTCGCGAGTCTGGGCCAGCCGGTGCAACTGGCCGGCAAGGAGGTCCGCCCGTCGGCCAGCGTGGGTGTGAGCCTGTACCCGGACGACGGCATCGACGCCCGCACCTTGCTGCGCCTGGCCGACCTGGCGCTGTACCGCGCCAAGCAAGCGGGCCGACATGCCGTGCGTTTCTATGAGGCGGGCATGGATGCCGAGGCGCAGCGCCGCCCGCGGCTGCGCACCGAGCTGGAACAGGCGCTGGAACGCCAGGAGTTCTGCCTGCACTACGCGCCGCAGCAGGAGCTGGCCACAGGCCAGGTCTCGGGTTTCGGCACGCTGCTGGGCTGGCTGCATCCGCAGGAGGGGCTGGTGCCGCCCGAGCGCTTTGTGCCCGCAGCCGAAGAGACGGGCCTGATCCACCGCATCGGCCAATGGGCCTTGGTGACCGCCACCGGGCAGCTGCGGCAGTGGCGCGAGCAGGGTGTGGCGCAGCCACGGCTGTCGCTCAAGGTCTCGCCGCGCCAACTGGAGCAGCCCGGCATCGACACCTTGGTGGGCGAGCTCATCCGGGACAAGGGACTGCCCCCGCGGCTGCTGCAGCTGTGGGTGTCGGAGTCCGCCCTGGCCAGCAGCTCACCCAAGATCCTGGGGGCTCTGAAGGCCCTGCGTGGCCTGGGCGTAGGTCTGGCGCTGGACCGCTTCGGTACGGGCGGCTCCAGCCTGGTGGACCTGCCCCGTGTGATGCCCGACGCGGTGTGCGTGGACCGTTCTCTGGTGGCCCGCATTCCGCAGGCGTCCGACGGCCGTGCCCTGGTGTCGGCCATCGTGGCGTTGTCCCGGCCGCTGGGCTTGAAGGTGATGGCCGACGGGGTGGAGACGGCCGCGCAGAAGGAGTTTTTGGCGGGCATTGGCGTGGACGAGATCCAGGGCCTGATCGCCGGCCCCCCCATGCCGGCGGAAGCCACCACGCAGTACCTCATGGGGCGAGGCGCAGCGGGGTGACAGAGAACTGAAGAAGGCTGATTGAGGCTGATCCCATGGCTCATCTGTTGAGCTACTGCCTGCAGACACTGGCACTGCCGGGGACGTCCCGGTGCCTGCCGAGGTTCTTGCCATGTCGCAGATCGCCCTTCCGCTCGATGCCTGCCCTGAGGCCCCGTCGCAAACCCTGAAGTCCGCCACGGGTGTCCCTTGTGCTTGCGCTGACATGTCAGTCACGTCTGACCAGGTTACGGCTCAGGAGGGGCCGGTAACTGACCCTGGCAGCTGCGCGGGTTTTGAGGCCGAGGGCTTACGAATCGGGTGGGAACACGCCCGCTACCTGACCACTCCGCCCGCGGATCACCTGCACGCCGGCCACCCCGTGCGCCATGGCTGGGAGGCCGGGCGTGCGGCCTTTGCCGGCCGCACGCTGGCCCCTGCTCGCGCCGCGCGGATGTGGCTGGCCCTGCGTCTGCAGGCCTGGCTGCGCGGCCACGCCTTCGACGAGCTGATGGTCAC
>CAISJH010000703.1 GCA_903885585.1 uncultured beta proteobacterium | reverse complement strand
GTGGCCGTGGCGGTGACCGTGGCGGCTACGGTGCCAGCGAGCGCAGCTACGGCGGCGAGAGCGACAACGGCGGTGGCCGTGGCTCCTATGGCCGAGGCAACTACGGCGGTGATCGCGGCGATCGCGGCGGTTACTGACACCTCTGATGCGCGGTGATGGGCCTCAGGGGCCGTCACCGGTGCAATCCAAAGGCGGCCGGGTCAACCCGAGCCGCCTTTGTTGTTTTCAGGGGCGGTGCACCCGTCAGGGCACCAGTGTGAGGAAGAGGAAGGCGGCAAACAGCACCAGGTGAACCGCTCCCTGCATCAGGTTGGTCCGGCCCGAGGCGAGCGTGATGGAGCCGACGATGAAGGTCAAGGCCAACAAGGCCATGTCCTTGGGCACCAGACCCAACTCCAGCGGCAGGTCCAGCAGCACGGCGGCCACCACCACGATGGGTATCGTCAACCCGATGCTGGCCAGCGCCGAGCCGATGGCCAGGTTCATGCTGGTCTGCAAGCGGTTGGCCCGCGCCGCCCGCATGGCCGCCCAGGTCTCGGGCATGAGGACGATCATCGCGATCACGATGCCCACGGCGCTCTTGGGCGCGTCCAACTGGATCACCAGGCGCTCCAGCGCCGGCGACATCAGCTTGGCCAGGCCCACCACCGTGACCAGAGAGACCACCAGCAGCCCGAAGCTGGCCCAGGCCTGGGCCCGGCTGGGCGGCTCGGCATGGACCGACTCATCCGCCGCCGCCGCCTCGGGCAGAAAGTAGTCCCGGTGGCGGATGGTCTGGATGAAGACGAACACCAGCCACAGCGACAGCGAGGACAGCGCCACGAAGACCAGCTGCGAGTTGGTGTAGGTGGCGCCGGGCGAGCTGGTGGTCAGCGACGGCGTCACCAGCACCAGGCCCGACAGTGCCGCCAGCGCCGCCAGGCCGGAGCCGGTGCCCTCGATGCGGAAGCTCTGCTCCCGGTGCCGGATGCCGCCGATGAGCAGGCACACACCCACGACCCCGTTGCAGATGATCATCACCGCGGCGTAGATCGTGTCCCGCGGCAAGGCGGCACTGCCCGACCCACCGGCCAGCATCACCGCCAGCACCAGGGCCACCTCGATCACCGTGATGGCCAGCGCCAGGACCAGGGTGCCGAAGGGCTCCCCCAGGCGCTGGGCGATCAGTTCGGCGTGGTGCACCGAGCTGACCACCGCCGCCACCAGCGCGGTGGCGCAGGCCGTCATCAAGACCCAGCCCAGCGCGGGGTACTGCACCAGCGCCACGCCCAGCACCCCTGCGGACAGGGCGGGCAGCAAGACAGGCCAGGACATGCGGTGGGGCCTTTCTCTGCGTCGCCCAGGGGTGGCTGAAGAAGACTGTGGAGCCGTCAATAGCGCTCGGGTCTCAACACGGCCACTTCGCCGAAGTACAGGCCCACGCTGAAGTGGGGTGCGTAAGCCTCCATGACCTGGGTGGCGATGGCATCGGCCACGGCGGGCTCGCAGATCACCTTCATCTCGATCGTGCGGTCGGCCTCCCAGTCGCCGTCGCGCACGCCTTCCAGGCCGGCGCCGTGCACTTCGGTGACGGTCCAGAACTGGGCACCGTGCTGCCGCACCTCGCGCACCAGCGGCTTTTCCAGAGCCGCCTCGGCCACGATGACGAGCAAGGTGCGGGGGTGCTTGTGCATGGCGCTCATGGGGTCAGCCTCCGGGCCAGTTCAAGGTAGACGGGGATGCCGATCACCAGGTTGAAGGGGAATGCAATGCCCAAGGCCACCGTGATGGACAGGGCCGCGTTGGCCTCGGGCACCGCAATGCGCATCGCGGTGGGTGCAGCGATGTAGCTCGCACTGGCCGCCAGCGTGGCCATCAGCGCCACGCCACCCGTGGACAGGCCCAGCCACAAGCCCACGGCCGCCCCCAGCAGCGCCAGCACCGGCGGCACGAGCAGACCC
>CAISJH010000702.1 GCA_903885585.1 uncultured beta proteobacterium | reverse complement strand
GTCCATGCCGTTGCTGAAAAAGAAGCTCAGGTTCGGAGCGAAGTCATCGATGTGCATGCCCCGCGCCAGGTAGGCCTCCACGAAGGTGAAGCCGTTCGACAGCGTGAACGCGAGCTGGCTGATCGGGTTGGCTCCCGCTTCGGCAATGTGATAGCCGGAGATAGACACCGAGTAAAAGTTGCGGACGTCGTGTTGCACGAACCATTCCGCGATGTCGCCCATCACCTTCAGGCTGAACTCGGTTGAGAAGATGCAGGTGTTCTGGCCCTGATCCTCCTTGAGGATGTCCGCCTGTACCGTGCCCCGCACGTTGGACAGCGTCCACGCGCGGATCTTGGCCACCTCGTCGTCGGTCGGGTCGCGTCCATTGTCCTGCCCGAACTTCTCCAGGTTCTGATCAATGGCCGTATTCATGAACATGGCCAGAATCGCAGGCGCCGGGCCGTTGATGGTCATGCTGACCGAGGTGCTGGGGTGGGTGAGGTCGAACCCGGAGTACAGCACCTTCATGTCGTCGAGCGTGGCGATGGACACCCCCGAATTGCCCACCTTGCCGTAAATGTCTGGGCGTAGGTCCGGGTCGCTACCGTAGAGGGTGACGGAGTCGAACGCTGTGGACAGCCGCTTGGCCGGCATGCCCTCGGACAGCAGCTTGAAGCGCCGGTTGGTGCGGAACGCGTCACCCTCGCCGGCGAACATGCGGGTGGGGTCCTCGTTCTCACGCTTGAAGGCGAAGGTGCCAGCCGTGTACGGGAAGGAGCCCGGCACGTTCTCGAGCATCAGCCACTTCAGCGTCTCGCCGTCGCAGCCGTAACTCGGCAACGCCACCTTGCGGATCTTGGTACCCGATAGCGTCACGTGCGTGAGCCTGGTGCGGATCTCCTTGTCACGGATCTTCACAACGTACTCGTCACCCGCATAGGCCTTCTGCATGTCTGGCCACTGGGCCAGCAGCTTGCGGGCCGCCGGGTCGAGCATCGCCTCGCGCTGGACGGCGAGATCCAGCACGGCCTCGACGGCCCGTTGCCGGCCGGGCTTGTCCACCTGGAGCATGGTGGCGGTGGCTTTGAGCTGCTGCACCTCACGCGCCAAATGCGACTGGGCCAGCGCGCGTCGCTTGTAGCCGCGCACGGTTTCTGCAATGTCGGCCAGATAGCGGATGCGCCCGCCCGGGACGATGGGGGTCTGATGGGTGCTGTGGCGAGTGTTGACGCCCGGCAGGCGGCCCTCTGTAACCGGCAGGCCCAGGGCCGCCAGACGCGGCCTCAGGGCCTGGTACAGCGCCGTGACGCCGTCGTCGTTGAAGCGGCTGGCCATGGTGCCGAATACCGGCATCTCCTCGGTCGGCACTGACCACGCCTCGCGGTTGCGTTGCACCTGCTTGGCCACGTCCCGCAGGGCATCGGCTGCACCTTTGCGATCGAACTTGTTGATGGCTACCAATTCGGCGAAGTCCAGCATGTCGATCTTCTCGAGCTGGCTGGCGGCCCCGAACTCTGGCGTCATGACGTACATCGGCACATCCACCAGCGGGACGATGGCGGCGTCGCCCTGGCCGATGCCTGAGGTCTCGACGATGATGAGATCAAACCCTGCAGCCTTGCAGGCGTCGATCACATCCGGCAGGGCCTGACTGATCTCGCTGCCAAAGTCGCGCGTGGCCAAGCTGCGCATGAACACCCGAGGCCCGGATTGCCAGGGGCCTATCGCGTTCATGCGGATACGGTCGCCGAGCAGTGCGCCGCCGCTCTTGCGCCGTGAGGGATCGATCGAGATGACCGCCAGGCGCAGACGGTCCTCCTGATCCAGGCGCAGCCGTCGGATCAATTCATCGGTCAAGCTGGACTTGCCCGCGCCGCCAGTGCCGGTGATGCCCACCACGGGGATGCGCGAGCCTTGTGCCGCCGCCTTCAGCTGCGCCTTCAATGCATCGCTGGCCCGTCCGTTCTCCAGCGCCGTGATGGCCTGAGACAGGGCCCGCCAGGCGGCGTCGGTGTGCCCCTGTACCGCAGCCGCCGTCTGGGGTGCGCGCGCCGTCAGGTCGACGTCACAGCGCATCAGCATCTCGCCGATCATCCCTTGCAGGCCCATGCGCTGGCCGTCTTCGGGACTGTAGATGCGACTGACCCCGTAGCCCTGCAACTCACGTATCTCCGCCGGGACGATGACGCCGCCGCCGCCGCCAAAGACCTGGATGTGAGCGCCGCCCCGGTTGCGCAGCAGATCCACCATGTACTTGAAGTACTCGACGTGGCCACCCTGATAGCTGCTGATGGCGATGCCCTGCACGTCCTCCTGGAGTGCCGCCGTGACCACCTCGTCGACCGAGCGGTTGTGGCCCAGGTGGATGACCTCAGCGCCCATGCCCTGCAGGATGCGGCGCATGATGTTGATGGCGGCGTCGTGGCCGTCGAACAGGCTGGCCGCGGTCACAAAGCGCACCTTGTGTGCAGGGCGGTACTCGGCCAAGGCCTTGAATTCAGCGGAGAGGTCGGTCATGGTGCTGGACGCCGTAAGCGGTGGGAGGCCGTCGAAAGACGGCCCGGCTCGAATTGACGTTAACGTCAATCGAATCATGCCACCGCCGGACTGTGCCTGCGCTGACGCGCGACGTTTTCCTGTGCGAGGGCTGTCCTGCTCTAGGATGGCGCCCCGCAGAGTGCAAGCCCGCTTGGTGGAGCCCACAACGTGACCTTTCTGACCATCGATATCGGTAACACCCGCCTGAAGTGGGCCTTGTTCGAGGCCGCGCAACCGGGCGCGCGGATGTTGACGCACGGCGCTGTGTTTCTGGAGCACATTGATCAGCTGGCGGAGCAGGAATGGGCCCGCCTGGCGCCCCCCGCCTTGATGCTGGGCTGCAATGTGGCTGGCGATGCGGTACGGCGCCGCGTCGAGGAGCAGCTGGAGTTGTGGGATGTCTTGCCGCGCTGGGTGGTGCCCGGGGCGAACGCTGGCGGGGTGACGAACGGCTACGACCATCCGAGCCGTCTGGGCGCCGACCGTTTTGTGGCGCAGGTGGGGGCTCGGCACCGGGCCTTGCAGGAGCCCAGTCCGCGGCCGGTGGTGGTGGTGATGATCGGCACCGCAGTCACGGTGGACGCTCAGGATGACACGGGGCGCTTCCTGGGCGGGTTGATCGTCCCCGGACACGGCATCATGCTGCGAGCCCTGGAGGGCGGCACGGCCGGGTTGCGCGTGCCTACGGGCGAGGTGGTGCCCTTCCCCACCAATACCAGCGATGCCCTCACCAGCGGCGGTACCTATGCCATCACCGGGGCGATCGAGCGCATCTGGCGCCACCTGCGCGACCGCTGCGCGACGCCTCCGCGCATCTTCATGACGGGGGGCGCCGGCTGGAAGGTGTCACCGCACCTGGACCTTCACCACGAGCTCGTGGACTCCTTGATCTTTGACGGCCTGCTGGTGCTGCAGACCGAGCGGCTGGCTGCCGAGCGCCTGCTGGCGGGCTGAGGCCCGCCTTCAGAGCACGAAGCGGGACAGATCTTCGTTGCGAGAAAGTGCCCCCAGACGGTCTTCGACCTGGGCGGCGTCGATGGACACCACCTGACCTTGCCGCTGGGGTGCGTCGAAGCTGACCTCGTCGAGCAGGTGCTCGAGCACGGTGGCCAGGCGCCGCGCACCAATGTTCTCGGTGCGCTCGTTGACCTCAAAGGCGATCTGCGCAATGCGTTTCACCGCCTCGGGGGTGACCTCCAGCGTGACGCCTTCGGTGGCCAGCAGCGCCTGGTACTGGCGGATCAGGTTGGCATGCGTGCTGGTCAGGATGGCTTCGAAGTCCTCCACCGCCAGCGACGACAGCTCCACGCGGATGGGAAAGCGCCCCTGCAACTCCGGGATGAGATCGCTCGGCCGGGCCAGGTGGAAGGCCCCCGAGGCGATGAAGAGGATGTGGTCGGTCTTGACGATGCCATGCTTGGTGTGCACCGCGGTGCCCTCCACCAGCGGCAGCAGGTCACGCTGCACGCCTTGGCGGCTGACGTCGGCGCCACCGTGCTCGGCACGCGAGGCCACCTTGTCGATCTCATCGATGAAGACGATGCCGTTGGACTCGGCATGGGCCAGCGCGCTGGCCCGGATCTCGTCGTCGTTGACGAGGCGACCAGCTTCCTCGTCCACCAGCAGCTTGAGCGCGTCGCGCACCGTCATCGTGCGGGTGGCGCGGCGTCCTTGCCCCATCTGCGAGAACAGGCCTTTGAGCTGCTCGGCCATCTCCTCCATGCCCTGCGGTCCCATGATCTCCAGCGCTGGCTTGGATTCGGCCACCTCGATCTCGATCTGCTTGTCGTCCAGCGCGCCCTCGCGCAGGCGTTTGCGCATGATCTGGCGGGCGGTGCCGTCCCGGGGGGCGGCGCTGCCCAGGTCGGAGCGTGGCGGCGGCACCAGCACGTCCAGCACGCGGTCTTCGGCGGCGTCCTCGGCCTGGCTGCGCTTGAGCCGCACCTGGCGTTCGCGCTCCTGCTTGATGGCCACCTCGACCAGGTCGCGCACGATGGTGTCCACATCCTTGCCTACGTAGCCCACCTCGGTGAACTTGGTGGCTTCCACCTTGATGAAAGGCGCGTCGGCCAGGCGGGCCAGGCGGCGGGCGATTTCGGTCTTGCCCACGCCCGTGGGGCCGATCATCAGGATGTTCTTGGGGGTGATCTCGCCGCGCAGCTTCTCGTCCACCTGCTGGCGCCGCCAGCGGTTGCGCAGGGCGATGGCCACCGCCCGCTTCGCGGCCTGTTGGCCGACGATGTGGCGGTCCAGCTCGGAGACGATCTCGCGCGGGGTCATGGAAGGGGGCGCAGACATCGGATGGGTCACTCCAGCACCTCGATGGTGTGCTGCTGATTGGTGTAGATGCACAAGTCGCCGGCAATGCCCAGGGCCTTGCCCACCACGTCGGCGGGTGAAAGCTCGGTGTGCTCCACCAGGGCAATGGCCGCGGCATGGGCGTAGGCGCCACCCGAGCCGATGGCCACGATGCCTCGCTCCGGTTCCAGCACGTCACCATTGCCGGTGATGATGAGCGAGGCCTCACGGTCGGCCACGGCCAGCATGGCTTCCAGCCTGCGCAGCACCCGGTCGGTACGCCAGTCCTTGGTCAGCTCCACGGCAGCGCGCACCAGATGACCCTGGTGCTTCTCCAGCTTGGCTTCGAAGCGCTCGAACAAGGTGAAGGCGTCGGCTGTGGCGCCCGCAAACCCGGCAAGCACCTGTTCCCGGTGCAGCCGCCGCACCTTGCGGGCCGTGGCCTTAACCACGATGTTGCCCAACGTGACCTGGCCGTCCCCCCCCATGGCCACGCTGCGGCCGCGCCGGACGCTCAGGATGGTGGTGCCGTGGAAGGAATCGCTCACAGTGACCTCAATTCAAGTGGGGCCTGGTCGTCCAAGCCCATGGCGCAGAAGAAGAGTGCGACCAAGCGATGTACCTGGCTGAAGCGCACCTGGCGCCCTTCAGCACGGCGCGCGGCCACCCAATTCAGCAACTCACCTGCGGCCATCAAGTCCACCCGGATGAGGCGGTCGCAGGCCACGGTGACGGTGGTGGCATCCCCAAGCTCTGACAAAGCCCGGGACATGGTGACGCTCACGTCGCCTGCCAACTGACCGGCCAGCTCCACGATGACGCTGGCGTTCAGTCCCAGCTCATCAGGCAAGGTGGAGACCACGAAGTCAGGCCCCGTCGATACCAGATCGGGCAGGGGGTTGTACGGGGTGATCACCACCTTGGAGGGGGGGCGCCAGTCAGGCGGGGTGGTGCCATAGGTCGCGGCAAAGTCCTCGGCGGCCAGGTCGTAGGGCGCCTGAACGCCCAGCAGGCGAAGCGCCTCTAGCCGGACCTGCCAGAACGCCGGGTCGACCAGGTGGTCTCCCGCGGGGGCGGCAATCTCGAGCAGGTCGAACAGAGTGTCCATGCCATGCCACTGCAGCGGTGGGCCGCTGCCAGCCCAATCCCGGAGCAGCGTCCGCAGTGCCTGGGCGCCTCCGGCGTCCAGCATCTGCAACGGCGCCCAGTCGATGACGACCTGGCCGGCGGCGCCTTGCACATGGACTCGCAGGGCATCCACGGCGGCGGCGTCCAGACGTACCGGGCATTTCCACGCATCGGTCTTGCCAGGGCCGGTTGTTGCAACTGCTGAAGCTGCGCCGCTTGCGGCCGCGCCGCGGCTTCCTGTCGCCGTGGCTGCCGCGGTTCCGTCAGGCGGCGGTCCTTCCATGTTCATGGCCAGCCTGGGAATCGAAACCCAGGTCGGTGGCGTTTCACCCAATTCCTTCACGAACTGGGCACAGGTCAACTCAAAGCGCTGCTGTTGGCCTATGGCACGGTACAGGTCCAGCAGCGCGCGCCAGGTGGGGGCGTGTTTGTGCCGCACCCCGCCCTCGGCCACCAGCCCTCGCAGGGCCTTCTCGCACTCGGCAAAGTCGGCGTTGGCAAAGGCCATGACCGCGTGGTCCAACTCCGGGTCATAGGCCAGGTCGTCCGGGCCTGGGGAAACTTCCAGTACCGGGTGCCACCGGGCAGCAATGTCGGGCGCGGCCCCCTGGCTTGCACGGTCTCGGGAGGCTGCAGCCGTCGCCGCCCCGGGGTTGGGAAGCGCGTCGAACAACAGATCAACCTTCGAAATGGTGACCGGTGCCCCCAGCATGGGCAATGCGCCGGGTCGGGTGGGATCCAGATTCGCCACTTGCGGTGTGGTCTCATGCAGGCCCACCGTAGAGGGGCGTTCATTCGCGGGCTTGCTGCCCGGCGAGATCGGCAGGGCTCGAGTGTTGACCACGGTGTCCTCGTAGGACATCTCGCGTTCGATGCCATCGATGCGGCGCCGCACTTCCGCCGGCGGCAGGGCACCTTGTTCCGTGGCTTGGTAGCCGGAAGGTTCAAAACCTTCCTCGCGCTGCATCTCGCGGATCTGGTCTCCGGTCAGTCCTTCTCGGCGGATCTGGCGCAGCAGGTCCAGTTCCTGGCGGCGCACGAAGTCGTTGCGCCGCTTGCGCTCGATCATCACCTGCAGTTCAGAGCGGTCCGGCGCCGCAGGCGCAGATCCGGCCGAGGGGCCGTCGATGTCACCCCACTCGGTCTTCGGGTTCGAGATGAACTTCACCACCTTCCGCAGGAAGCTGGGGTCCTTGCCGCGAGAGTCCGACATCGGAAGGGGCGGGATCTTGAGAGCGTGCGGGGCTTGGCGGGCGGTCAATGGCGCTGGGTGGGCGCGTGTGGGCGCTGGTCGGCGCCCGTAGGGCAGCCCGCGTGGCCCCGGTGACCGTCAGTCCCCGAACATCTTCTGCTTCAACTCGCGCCGTTGCTGCGCTTCGAGCGACAGCGTGGCCGTCGGCCGGGCCAGCAGTCGAGGTAGTCCGATGGGCTCGCCCGTCTCGTCACAGAAGCCGTACTCGCCGGTGTCCAGACGGTTGAGCGCCTGGCTGATCTTCTTCAGCAGCTTGCGCTCGCGGTCGCGCGTGCGAAGTTCCAGCGCGTGCTCTTCCTCGATGGTGGCACGGTCGGCCGGGTCCGGGACGATGGTGGTGTCTTCGCGCAGGTGTTCGGTGGT
>CAISJH010000701.1 GCA_903885585.1 uncultured beta proteobacterium | reverse complement strand
TCCAGCAGCCCTTTGAGCTCACGCAACATGGCAGAGCTGCCGCAGATCATGGCGCGGTCGGTGGCCGGGTCCAGGTCCGGGCCGCCGACCAGACGAGCCAGCTCGCCGCTGCGGATGAGGTCCGGGATGCGGCCCATGGTCGAGAAGGGCTCGCGCGTCACAGTGGGCACGTAGCGCATCTGCGCGCTGACCATCTCGCCCAGGAACTCATGGCGTGGCAAATCCTCGGTGAGGTATTGGCGGTAGGCCAGCTCGGCCACTTCACGCACACCGTGCACCAGCACCACCTGCTCGAAGCGCTCGTACACCTCGGGGTCGCGCACGATGGACATGAAGGGCGCCAGCCCGGTGCCCGTGGACAACAGGAACAAGCGTTTGCCCGGGTTCAGGTAGTCGGTCACCAGGGTACCGGTGGGCTTGCGGCCCACGATGACGGTGTCGCCCGGCTGCAGGTGCTGCAGGCGCGAGGTGAGCGGGCCGTCTTGCACCTTGATGCTGAGGAACTCCAGATGCTCCTCATAGTTGGCGCTGGCCACGCTGTAGGCCCGCAACAGCGGCTTGCCGTCCACCATCAACCCGATCATGGTGAAGTGGCCATTGGAAAACCGCAGCGCCGGGTCGCGCGTGGTGGTGAAGCTGAACAGGCGATCGGTCCAGTGGTGGACCGTCAGCACGCGCTCGTGCAGGAAAGCACTCATCTCAGGTCCGCCCGGCCGTTCCGAAGGACCTGAGAGCCCCCTCGGGGGGCAGCGAACAAAGTGAGCTTGGGGGTTGTCATCTCGGTAATGCTCCCGTTGCGACTCTGGCCCAAGTGAGATAGATTGGGTCTTCATGTAGCAACCGCAACATTTTAGTGGAGTGAACGCTACATGCAAAGACACCCCTGCAACGAATGAGCGACGACCCAGGCACAGCCCAAGCACCAGGCGCACCGCGCCCTCAGGTGCTGGAGAAATCTCGCCCGCGCAGCGAGCGCATGGCCGCTGACAAGATCGAGTGCAACGCCTGCCCGGTGCTGTGCCAGATCTCCGCGGGCAAGGTGGGGGCTTGCGACCGCTATGCCAACCAGGCGGGTGTGCTGGTGCGGCTGGACCCGGTGCTGATCCTGCAGCGCGGCCTGGCGGAGGAAGACGCAGCGCCAGACGCTGCCGTGGTGCCGTTCCTGGACGCCCCGGCCGACCCCGGCACGGGCGGCCTGCTGCACGCGCCCGAGGTCTTTGTCACCGGCGTGGGCTCGTCCACCACCTACCCCGACTACAAGCCGGCCCCGTTCATCGTCTCCTCCCAGCACGAGGGCGTGGACATGGTCACCGTGGTGACCGAGGGCATCTTCAGCTACTGCAGCTTCAAGGTGAAGATCGACACCGACCGCTGGCTGGGGCCGGAGCAGGCGGCGGTGCGCTGCCGCGGCGAGGTGGTGGGCCATGTCACCACGGCGGAGTACGGCTCGCAGATGCTGTCGCTGGGAGGCGTGCACCACCTGACGGGCGGCTCCAAGAAGGAAGGCCGCGTCACCTGCGACATGATGATGGCGCTGGGCAACCGCCAGCCGGTGGAGTTCCACATCGATGGCGGCGCACAGATGGTGCTCCAGGCCGGGCGCGCACCCGTGGTCAACGGCGTGGAAGAGCAGCGCATGCGCGTGGGCTGCGGCTCGGCGGCGGTGGGCATCTTCGCGCAGCAGTGGCACGGCCACGTGGACGAGGCCGTGGTGGTGGACGATCACATCACCGGCGTGCTGTCCGAACACCAGGCCGGCCGCTGCCTGGACATGGTGCCCTCAGGCATCCGCATCCGCGGCCGCCGTAGCACGCCCGGGCGCTACTTCCAGGTGGCCAACCCCGGCACGGGCTGGGGTGGCACCGACCTGACCGACCCGATGGAGATCATCGAAGGCTGGGACCCGAAGGTGGCTTACCCGGGCCTGCGGCTCTTGATGACCTCCACCACGGGCGAGCACTGCGCCTGGTACGTGCTGGACGAGCAACTCGTGCCGCGCCCGGCGCCGATGCCGCCCGAGGTGGCCGCCACGGTGCAGCGCATTGGCGAGAACTGCGAGCCTTCGCTGACCTCGGTGCTGTTCCTGGGGGGCGCGGGCGGCAGCCTGCGCGCCGGCGTCACCGAGAACCCCGTGCTGCTCACGCGCATGATCAAGCGCGCGCTGGTCAACGTCACCTGCGGTGGGGCGCCGGCCTACGTGTGGCCGGGCGGGGGCATCACCGTCATGGCCGACGTGATGCGCATGCCCGCCAACAGCTTTGGCACCGTGCCCACGCCGGCGATCGTGGCCCCCATCGAGTTCAGCATGCGACTGGCCGACTACCAGGCCCTGGGCGGCCACATGGGGCAGGTGCGCACCATCGAAGAGGCGCTGCAGCGCGGCGCGGGGCACCGCGACGGTGCGCCGCTGGCGCGCCGCTACATCGCCGGGCACCGCGAAAACCCCTGGCCCTTGGGCCAGCCGCCGATGCTCGGGTAAACACGATGGGACCGACCCGCACTCCCCTGCCCGGAGGCCGCTGGCACTTCGCCCACGGCCCGATCGAGCTGGTGATCGGCGCTGACACCGCCAGCGGAGCCCCGGAGCACACGCCACTGACGGCGGGAACACGCCCGTTGGCCCGGCGAGCTCCGGCAGCGCTTGAGACAGCCTTGCAGGCCGCTCACGAGCAGGCTTGGGTCCGCTTTCAAACGGTGCTGCAGGAGCTGGTGGCCGAGCTGCCGCTGCTGCGCTTGCCGGTGCAGCCCGGGCCCTGCCCCGTCCAAGGCCCGGTCGCCCGCCGCATGTGGCAAGCGTGCGCGGCCCTGCCCACGGACTTCATCACCCCCATGGCCGCGGTGGCCGGCGCAGTGGCGCAGGAGATCCTGGCGCCCTACGCGCAGGCCGGCCTGCAGCGCGCCTATGTGAACAACGGCGGCGACATTGCGCTGCACCTCGCGCCTGGAGCGCAGTGGCGCGTGGGGATGGTGGCGGACATTGCGAAACACCGCGCCGCTCTCGACGGGGGCTTCACGGTACAGGCCAGCGACCCCGTGCGCGGCGTGGCCACCAGCGGCTGGCGCGGGCGCAGCCACTCCCTGGGCATTGCGGACGCCGTGACCGTGCTGGCCGCCACCGCCGCCCAAGCCGATGCGGCTGCCACCGTGATCGCCAACGCCGTGAACCCCGCCGAGCCGGACGCCCGCCTGGGCATCGAGCGGGCACCCGCCTGCTCTCTGAAGGACGACAGCGATCTGGGCAGCCGCCTGGTCACCGTGCAGGTGCCCGCGCTGGCGGCAGGGGTGGTCACTGCAGCACTGCGCCGCGGCGCCAGAGTGGCCCAGCAACTGCAACACGCCGGCCTGATCCATGCCGTCGTCCTGGCCTGCCAGGGGCAGACGCTGACCGTCGAGCCCGCGCTGGCGCTGCAGGAAGCAGCGTGAAGTCAGCCCAAGCCACCTGAATCCGCCTGAAACCGCCTGAAACCGCCTCAAGCCGCCTCAAGCCGCACCCACATCAGACACCCTGCACCATGATCGAAATCCGACGCATCGTCACCCAGGTTGAAGACATCTTCCACGAAGGCGGGCCCGTGGCGACGCAACCGCTGCGGCGCGGGGCCATCGGCTGCGTGCTGAAGAACCCCTACGCCGGGCGCTACGTGGAGGACATCCTGCCCCTGATGGACGCG
>CAISJH010000700.1 GCA_903885585.1 uncultured beta proteobacterium | reverse complement strand
AGACCGCTGCGATTCACTTCGACGCCTGGGAGACTTCCCGATCCCAGCGACCGATCAGGCGCGTGCGCTCCTCCTTGGAGCCGAACTTCTTCAGGTCGTAGTTCACGAACTTCATTTCGGCCACGGGCGGCATCAGCGGGTGCAACGGCGTGTCCTTGCTGGACGGAATGGTGAAGGAGCCCGAAGCCGCCGCCAGCGCCTGCGCCGGCCCGGTCAGGGACCATTCGTAGAACCGCTTGGCGTTGTCCACGTTGCGCGCGCCCTTGACCAGACTCATGGCGCCGATCTCATAACCCGTTCCCTCGCAAGGCACCAGCGTCTTCAAGGGCAGACCGGCCTTGATCTCCCCGGCGGCCAGCGCCAGGAAGCCTACGGCCACCCCGGTCTCGCCCCGCGCGGCGTTCTTCACCGGCCCGGCCCCCGAGCGGGTGTACTCGGTGGTGTTGCGGTGCAGCGCCTTCATGTAGTCGAAGGCGGCCTCCTCACCGAACAACTGCACGAAAGTGGCAATCGCCGTGTAGGCCGTGCCCGAGCTGTTCGGGTTGGAGTTCTGAATCTCGCCCTTGTATTCCGGGCGCACCAAGTCCTTCCAGCACTTCGGGGGCGCGATCTTCTTTCGCGCCAGCACCTCAGGGTTGTAGGCCAGACCCAGCGGGCCCAGGTACACCGCGGTGGACTTCTGGCCCGCAGCCTGGGCCAGGCGCTGCGCCCAGTCGTGCAGGCGTGCATGCTGGGGCGACTGGTAGGCCAGCGTGAGGTCCTGCTCAGCAGCCTGCAGGTGCGGGTCACCCGTGCCACCGAACCAGACATCGGTCTTCGGGTTGGCGCGCTCGGCGTTGAGCTGGGCCAGCACCTCGCCCGTGCTCTTGCGCACCATGTTGACCTTGACGCCCGTGTCCTTCTCGAAAGTGGTGGCCATGAGCGCGCACCACTCCAGCTCCACGCTGCACAGCAGGTTGAGGCTGCCCTTGTCCTGCGCCATCGCGCTGGCGCCTGAAAGGCACAGCACGGCAGCGAGCCAGAGGTTCTTATTCATATCGCCGTCTCCATCAGGCCAGGGTGAGAAAGAGGTAGGGATTGGTAGCAGGGAAGCAGAAGACCCGAGCAACGTCTCCGCCGCTCAGCGCGGCAGCGAGTTGACGTCCTTCTCCCACTTGCCGATCAGACGGCGGCGCTCAGCCGACGAGCCGTACTTGGCGTAGTCGTAGTCGATGAACTTGATCTTCTTGAAGTCGGGCACTCGCGGGTCGACCTTGGCGCTCTTATTGGAGGGCAGCTGGAACTGCTTGGCCGCCGCGCCCATCTCCTGGGCTGAAGCCGTGAGTGACCACTCGTAGAACTTCTTGGCGGCCTCCAGATTGCGCGCGCCCTTGATGAGGCTCATGGAGCCGATCTCGGCGCCGGTGCCGTCGCTCGGGGTGATGGTCTCGACCGGAAAGCCCTGCATCTTCTCGCCCGGGCCGTCGTGCACGAAGCTGATGGACACCGAGGTTTCGCCGCGCGCCACGGCCTTGATCGGGGCCGTGCCCGAGCGGGTGTACTGGCTGATGTTGCGGTGCAGCTTCTTCATGTAGTCGAAGGCCTTGTCCTCGCCCATCAACTGCACCAGCGTGGCCACCATGGTGTAGGCCGTGCCGCTGGAGGCCGGGTTGGCCACCTGGATCTCTCCCTTGTACTCGGGCTTGAGCAGGTCGTTCCAGGTCTTGGGCAAGGGCAGCTTCTTCTTGGCCAGCAACTCGGGGTTGTAGCCAAAGCCCAGCGGGCCGGAGTAGATGCCCACCGTGCGGAACTTACTCTGCGCCGCCTGCTGCTGGGCCCAGGCGTGCAGCTGGGGCAGGGACGCGCTCTTGTACTCCAGCGTCAAGTCCTGCTCGGCGGCCTGCAGGTGCGGGTCGCCGGTGCCACCGAACCACAGGTCGGTCTTGGGGTTGGCCTTCTCGGCGATCAATTGCGCCAGCGCCTCGCCCGAACCCTTGAGGGACATGTTGACCTTGACGCCCGTGGTGCGCGAGTACACCGTCTGCATCAGGTTGCACCACTCGGCCTGCACCGAGCAGATCACGTTGATCTGGCCAGCGTCCTGGGCGGCGGCGGGCAAGGCGGCGCCGGTGGCCATCACGGCCAGGGCCAGCAGGGTCTTCTTCATGAGGGAGCTCCGGAGCAATGTGACAAATGGATGACGGAAAAGTGACGATGGTAGCCAGCCGCTGGGCCCGCTTGATGGCGGCACCGTCCGTGAAAACCCGCTCCCGGGCGCCCGCAGCCCCACCCAGCCACGCGGTCGCGCCTGTTCGGGCGTTGACCTCGCAATGAAACCCATGCATCATTCGCGGTGTAACAAAATTACATCTCGCCGTCCGCACGCATGAGGCCGTGCCGGGCTGGCAGCGCGCTCATGTCCTTCGATCTTGTCTTCTTCGGCGGCACCGGCGATCTCACCTGGCGCAAGCTGATGCCGGCGCTGTTCCAGGCCTTTCGCCACGGCAAGCTGCCCGAAGGCGGGCGCATCCTGGCCGTGGCGCGCGACGAGCGCACGGACGAGGCTTACAGGCAGTTCATCCGCGAGCGTTTTGTCGAGGTGGAGCCCTCCAAACGGCCGAGCGATGACGAGTTCGAGCGGTTTGCGCAGTTGCTGCATTACCGCCGCATGGACCTGTCCAAGCCTGAGCACTATGCCGGGTTGAGGGCCTGGCTGGACGCGCGCGGCGCGGACACCACCGTGCTGTACCTGGCCACCAGCCCCTACCTCTTCCCCGTGATCTGCGAGCAGCTCGGCGCCGCAGGGCTGAACGGCCCCCACATACGCGTGGTGCTGGAAAAGCCTTTGGGCCACGACCTGGACAGCGCCCAACAGATCAACCGCGTGGTGCGTTCGGTGTTCCGCGAGGAGCAGGCCTTCCGCATCGACCATTACCTCGGCAAGCCGGCCGTGCAGAACCTGATGGCGCTGCGCTTCGGCAACGCGCTGTTCGAGCCGCTGTGGCGGCGCGAGAGCATCGCCAACATCCAGATCACGCTGGCCGAATCCCTCGGCGTGGGCACGCGAGGCGACTACTACGACAAGACCGGTGCGCTGCGCGACATGATCCAGAACCATGCGCTGCAGTTGCTGACCATGATCGCCATGGAGCCGCCCAGCACCAGCGACGCCGACGCCATCCGCGACGAGAAGCTCAAGGTGCTGCGCTCGCTCAAGCCCTTCACCGCCGAGACGGTGCTGCGGGACGTGGTGCGCGGCCAATACAAGGCCGGTACCGTGCAAGGTGACCCCGTCAAGGGCTACCTGGAGGAGGTGAAAGTGCCTCCCGACAGCAGCTGCGAGACCTTTGTTGCGTTGCGCACCGAAGTGCAGAACTGGCGTTGGGCCGGCGTGCCGTTCTACCTGCGCACGGGCAAGCGCCTGCCCGGGCGCGACGCACAGATCGTGGTGAACTTCCGCCCCGTGCCGCACCCCATCTTCCCTGGCTCGCACCGGGCCAACAAGCTGGTAATCAAGCTGCAGCCGGAGGACGGGCTGGAGCTGCACCTGCTGGCCGCCAAGGGCAACCTGTCGCACGGGGGCGCAGCCGAGTTGCTCTCACCCGTGAAGCTGGACCTGGACTTCGACAAGGCCTTCCCCACCGAGCGGGTCGGCGCCTACGAGCGGCTGCTGTTGGATGCCATTGCCGGGCGGCTGAACCTCTTCGTGCGCAGCGACGAGCAGGAGCAGGCCTGGCGCTGGGTGATGCCCATCCTGCAGACCTGGCAGAACGATCCGAACGGCCCACGCCCCTACGCGGCTGGCAGCTGGGGCCCGCCCGCCGCCAGCGCCATGGTGGCCCGTGACGGCTGCACCTGGGACGAAGAACAGTGAGCGCAGGCCCTGGGCGCCGCGCCGCGTCCTGCGGACAAGAGGGGACGAACCATGACCGCACACCCTGAAGACTCGGGCGCCATGCCGATGATGCTGGACCGCATCCGCGCGGCCATTCCGGCCTTGCCCCCTGCCGAGCAGCGCGTGGCGCGGCTGGTGCTGTCGGATGCTCGCAGCTTTGCCACCCAGCCAGTGGCCGAACTGGCCGAGCGGGCCCATGTCAGCAAGCCGACGGTGGTGCGCTTTTGCCGCAGCGTGGGCTACGACGGTCTGGCCGACTTCAAGCTCAAGCTGGCCGGCAGCGTCAACGAGGGTGTGCCCTTCGTGCACCGCGCAGTGGACGAAGACGACAAGCCGGGCGACCTGGTGGTGAAGGTCATCGACAACGCGGTGAGCGCCCTGTTGAAGTACCGCAACGCGGCCACCAGCCACGCCATCGAGCAGGCCATCAGCGCCCTGGCCCAGGCCTGCCGCGACGGACGGCGCATCGAGTTCTACGGCGTGGGCAACTCCGGCATCGTGGCCATGGACGCCCAGCACAAGTTCTTCCGGCTGGGAGTGCATGCCGCAGCCTTCACCGACGGCCACGTCCAGGTGATGAGCGCCACCATGCTGGGCGCGGGCGACTGCGCCGTGGTGTTCAGCAACTCCGGCCGCAGCCGAGACCTGATCGACGTGGCGGACATCGCGCACCGCAAGGGTGCCACGGTGATCGTGGTGACCGCCAGCGACTCGCCCCTGGCGCATGCCGCACGCCAGCCCGGCCACATCCTGCTGGCCGCCGACCACCCGGAAGACTTCGACCGCTACAGCCCGATGGTCAGCCGTCTGCTGCACCTGATGATCGTGGACATCCTCACCACGGGTGTGGCGCTGCGGCTGGGCAGCGAAACTCTGCGGCCCATGCTGCAGGAGATCAAGAAGAACCTGCGGACGCGGCGCTACGCGCCCGGGGGCTGAGCCTCAGCCAGGCTGTGCCTGGCTCCACAACAGGGCCTCGACGCCATACAGACCGGCCAATTGCCGCAGCTTGGGCGGAGCACCCTCAAGCTGCCAACGCAGGCCCCGGGCCTGCGCCGCGCGGCGGGCCTGCAGCAGCACAGCCAGGGCCGAGGTGTCCAGCTCCGCCAGGCCTGAAGCGTCCACACCAAAGGTGGTGCCCGCAGGCAGGGCGGAGATGGCCTGCGCCAAGGCCTCGGTGGTCTGGCTTGCGGAAGGCAGGGTGAGCGTGCTGGGCAGCTTCATCGCCTGGAGCTCAGTTGCGGGCCGCCGCCTTGCGGTTGAGCTCGACCAGGTTGCCGATCAGGCCGTCAAGCCCTGAGTTGGCGATGATGGGTGCGAACTGCGACTTGAAGCTGGTGTCGGCCAGCCACACGCCAAGGACGTTCACGTCGTAGATCTTCCAGCCCGCCGGCGTCTTCTCAAGACGATAGTCGAGTTGGATCGGATCGCCCTTGCCCTTGACCTCGGTGCGCACCACCACCTCGGGGTCATCCGCCGCAGCGCGCATCGGCTTGAGCTGCACGGTCTGGTCCTT
>CAISJH010000699.1 GCA_903885585.1 uncultured beta proteobacterium | reverse complement strand
TGGGGATGGGCTCGCCAGCACGCGCGTTGTCCATGGTGGCGCGGATGTTCGGGTCCCCCGCCAGCTCGGCGTAGTAGGCCTTGTTGGCGGGCGTGCCCAGCGGCACATCGGCCGAGACCGTCTTCAAGCCCTCGATGCGCAACAGGTGGTTCTCCAGGAACTCGCGCGCGATGTCCTTGATCTTGCTGGGCGCGGTGATCATGCAGCCCAGCACGCCCACAAAGGGCTTGGCCGGCTTGCCGTTCAGCGCAGGCACGGCGGCCACGCCAAAGTCGATGCGCTTCTTCTTCACGTTGTCCCAGGCCCAGGGGCCGGAGATCATCATCGCCACCTTGCCCGCCGCAAACTGCGCCTCCATGTCGGAGTAGCGCGCGCCACGCGGCATCAGGCCTTCGCGCACCAGGCGGTCCAGCAACTGCGCGCCCGCCAGCGCGCCCTCGTTGTTGACGCCCACCTCCGACGGGTCGTATTCGCCCTGGGCGTTGCGTCCGAACACAAAGCCCCCTGGGCCCGCCAGCACCGGCCAGGAGAAGAACGACATGGCGTAAGGCCAGAGGATGGCCTTGGCCCCCTGCGGTGCCAGCGCCTTGTCGAGCGCAAAGACATCGTCCCAGGTGGCTGGCGGCGTCTTGACCAAGGCCTTGTTGTAGATCAGGCCGATGGCCTCGATGGCCAACGGGTAGCCCCAGACCTTGCCGCGCCAAGTGAAGGCCTGCCAGGCCGAAGACTCGATCTCGTCGCGGATGCGGCGCGGGGGCTGCACGGGCACGATGAGGCCGGACTTGGCCCACTCGCCCACACGGTCGTGCGGCCAGCAGAAGATATCCGGGCCCTTGCCCGCGCCGGCGGCTGCCTGGAACTTGTCGGGCGCGCCCTCGGGATGCTGCACCACCACCTTGACGCCCGAGACCTTCTCGAAGGCGTCACCCACCTTCTGCAGCCCGTTGTAGCCCTTGTCGCCGTTGATCCAGACGAGCAGGCGTGGCGACTCAGCGGCGTGCACGGCCGCAGACATGGCAAGCCCAAGCGCCACCGGCAGGCCGCAGGCCCAGGCTTTGAGAGATGCCTTCACGCCGCAAGCATCCGCTCGGGGCTGACATGACGGCGCCAGGCGCGGCCCTCGGCGTCGAAGAGGTAGCAGGCATCAGCCGGCACCGACAGCGCCAGGACCTGGCCGCTCTTGACGCGCAGGCGACCGTCGAGCTCCACCGTCAGGTCCTCCTGCACGCCAGGGAAAGCGCAGTAGGCGTGCGTGGTGCTGCCCAGCGACTCCACGAAGGTGACCGTGGCGCGCAGCACGTTGGTAACGTCACCGGCGCCACCCGATGGGACCACCGCAAAGTGCTCGGGCCGCACGCCCAGGGTCACGCGGTCACCCGGGCGGCCGGCCGAGCCGTCCACGTCGCAGCGCACTACTTCTCCGGCCTCCAGGCGCACCACGGTGTGGTGGGCGCTACCCTCCACGAACGCTGCGCTGATGAAGTTCATCTTCGGGCTGCCAATGAAGCCGGCCACGAAGAGGTTGCAGGGGTGCTCGTAGAGCTCCAACGGCGTGCCCACCTGCTCGATGCGGCCGACCGACAGCACGACGATGCGGTCGGCCAGCGTCATGGCCTCCACCTGGTCGTGCGTCACGTAGATCATGGTGGTCTTGAGTTGCTCGTGGAGCTTGGCGAACTCGTAGCGCATCTTCACGCGCAGCGCGGCGTCCAGGTTGGACAACGGCTCGTCGAAAAGAAAGACCTCGGGCTTGCGCACGATGGCCCGGCCGATGGCCACGCGCTGGCGCTGGCCGCCCGACAAGTCCTTGGGCTTGCGCTGCAGCAGGTGGTCGATGTGCAGGATCTTGGCGGCCTGCTGCACCGCCGAATCGATCTCGGCTTTGGGCACGTTGGCCAGTTGCAACCCGAACGCCATGTTGTCGTACAGGTTCATGTGCGGGTAGAGCGCATAGCTCTGGAACACCTTGGCGATGCCACGCTCGGCCGGCGGCACGTCGTTGACCACCCGCCCGCCGATGCTCAGTTCACCGCCCGTGATGTCCTCCAGCCCCGCGATGGTGCGCAGCAAGGTGCTCTTGCCGCAGCCCGACGGCCCCACGAAGACCATGAACTCGCCGTCGCACACTTCCAGGTCGATATCGCGCAGCACCTTGGCCTCGCCATAGGATTTCTGCACTTTCTTGAGCACGACGTCGGCCACAGTCTCACCTTTCGAGCACGCTACTTGCTGGGGGGGAACGGCGTTGTCATCACGGCTGGGCACAGCAGGCCCGTTGACGGCGCTGCCGGCACCAATTTGTAGAGAAGATACAGACAAATCACCCACCAAAGATCTCAGTGTTTCCCCTAGGTTTGCACCTGTTTTTCAATAAAAACAAGAACTTAGGATTCCGCACCAAATCGTTGTATGTAGTAGAACTACACAAATCCTTCAACTGTCGCGATACTTCCGCGTCGCATCAAGGAATTCGGATGAAGACCTCCACCGCCCGGGGCTCGGCCTCCAAGGCCACCAAGACCACTGACGCCACGGCCGTCCCTCCCCGCGCCAGGACGACAGCCCCGCGCGCCAGTGCGGGCATGAGCACCGCCGAACGCGCCGAATTCGTCCGCACCTGGAAGCGCGAACTGTCCCAGCGCAGCGACGCCACCAGCGCCAGCGCCCGCTCCAGCGCGGCAGCGGCCGCCGCGCGCACCGTGCTGGCCGACCGCTGGGCCCTCACGCAGGCCGCGGACGCCAAGCGCGGTGACCGCCGCCGCGTGCACTACCTGTCCATGGAGTTTCTGATGGGCCGGGCCATGCACAACGCGCTGGCCGCCTTGAAGGTGGACGATCACCTGCCCGACCTCTTGGGCACGGGTGCGCCCAGCCTGACCGATCTGGTGGAGCACGAGCCTGACGCGGCGCTGGGCAACGGCGGCCTGGGCCGGCTGGCGGCCTGCTTCCTGGACAGCTTTGCCACGCTGGGCCTGCCCTCCTTCGGCTACGGCCTGCGCTACGAGCACGGCATGTTCATGCAAGTCATCCAGGACGGCCGGCAGGTGGAGCAGCCCGACGAGTGGCTGCGCCATGGCAGCCCGTGGGAGCTGATGCGCCAGGAGCTGCGCTACTGCGTCGGCTTCGGCGGCATGGTGCAGAGCTCCGGCGGACACCGCCGCTGGGAGCCGGGCGAGACCCTCATCGCCCAGGCCTATGACTTCATCGTCCCCGGCCATGGCACCACGCATGTCTCCACGCTGCGGCAGTGGAATGCCCAGGCCTCGCGGCCCATCGACCTGGCCACCTTCTCACGCGGCGAGCACGCGGCCTCGGCCCAGCACCTGTACAGCGCCGACGCGCTGAACTGGGTGCTCTATCCCGACGACAGCACGCCCGCCGGACGCGAGCTGCGGCTACGCCAGGAGTTCTTCCTCGTCAGCGCATCGCTGCAGGACATGCTGGCGCGCCACCTGCGCGAAGGGCATGACCTCAGCAGCTTCGGCCGCCTGAACGCCGTGCACCTGAACGACACCCACCCCGCGCTGGTGCCGGCCGAGCTGATGCGCCTGCTGATGGACGAGCATGGCCTGGAGTGGAGCGACGCCTGGCGCGTGGTGCAGCAGGCGGTGAGCTACACCAACCACACCCTGATGCCCGAGGCGCTGGAGTGCTGGAGCCTGCCGCTGTTCGAGCGCATGCTGCCGCGCCACCTGGAGATCGTCTACGAGATCAACGCCCGCTTCCTGGCTGAGGTGCGCGCGCGCTTCCCCGGCGACGAGGCCAAGGTCGCGCGCATGTCGCTCATCGACGAGAACGGTGAGCGCCGCGTGCGCATGGCCTCGCTGGCCGTCGTGGCCTCGCACAAGGTCAACGGCGTGTCGGCGCTGCACTCCGAGCTCATGGTGCAGACGCTGTTCCGCGACTTTGCCGACCTCTGGCCCGACCGCTTTCTGAACGTGACCAACGGCGTCACGCCGCGGCGCTGGCTGCAGCAAGCCAACCCGGCGCTGTCGGCGCTGCTGGACCGCCAGATCGGCGAGGGCTGGCGCACCGACCTCTCCGGCTTGAAGGCCCTGGCCCGCAAGGCCGGTGGCAAGAAGATCGGGCAGGAGTTCCTGCAGGCCAAGCAAGCCGCCAAGGACCGGCTGGCCGCCTACATCCGGCGCGAGATCGGCCTGGCAGTGGACCCGACCAGCCTGTTCGACGTGCAGATCAAGCGCATCCACGAGTACAAGCGCCAGTTGCTGAACGTGCTGCACGTCATCGCCCGCTGGCAGGCCATCGTCGCCAACCCCACTGCGGCCTGGCAGCCGCGCACGGTGATCTTCGCCGGCAAGGCCGCCAGCGCCTATGCCGCGGCCAAGCAGGTGATCCAGCTCATCCACGACGTGGCGCGCGTGGTCAACAGCGACCCGCGCGTGGGCGACAAGCTCAAGGTGGCCTTCCTGCCCAACTACGGCGTGAGCCTGGCGCAGGTGATCATCCCGGCGGCCGACCTGTCCGAGCAGATTTCCACCGCCGGCACCGAGGCTTCGGGCACGGGCAACATGAAGTTCGCGCTCAATGGCGCTTGCACCATCGGCACCTGGGACGGCGCCAACATCGAGATGGCCCAGGCCATGGGCGAGGAGCAGATGTTCGTCTTCGGTCTACGCACCGAGCAGGTGGCGCAGGCCAAAGCCCTGGGCTATGACCCGCGCCTGTACGTCGAGGAGAACCTGCAGCTGCGCGCCGTGCTGGACGCCCTGGCCGGCGGCACCTTCTCGTACCACGAGCCCGACCGCTACAAGGGCCTGGTGAACAACCTGCTGCAGCGCGACCCCTACTTCCTGATGGCCGACTTCGGCAGCTACGTGCGCACGCAGCTGGAGGTGGATGCGCTGTTTGCCAACCGCCCGGCGTGGGCCGAGCGTGCGCTGCGCAACATCGCCGGCATGGGCCCCTTCAGCGTGGACCGGACCATCGGACAGTACATCGAGCAGGTGTGGTGCCCCCGTTGATCAGCGACGAGGACCTGTACTACCTGGGAGAAGGCACGCACCTGCGGCCCTTCGAGGTGCTCGGCGCACACCCCATGACCCTGGGCGAAGGCGCGCAGGCGGTGACCGGGGTGCGCTTTGCGGTCTGGGCCCCCAACGCCTCGCGCGTGAGCGTGGTGGGCGACTTCAACGCCTGGGACGGCCGGCAGCATGTCATGCACTGCCGGGGCTCGTCGGGCGTGTGGGAGATCTTCATTCCCCATGCCGCGCCAGGGCACCATTACAAGTACGAGATCCACACCCGCGACGGGCAGCTGCTGCCGCTGAAAAGTGACCCCTACGCCCGCGCCGCCCAGGTGCGGCCCGACAACGCCAGCGTGGTGGCCGAAGCACTGCCGCTGGCGCGCCGCCTGCCCGAAGCCCGCTCGGCCGCCAACCACCGGCACGCACCCATCGCCGTCTACGAGGTGCATGTGGGCTCCTGGCGCCGCGGACCCGAGGGGCGCTTTGCGACCTGGGATGAACTGGCCGACACGCTGCCCGCCTATGCGGCCAGCCTGGGATTCACCCATGTGGAGCTGCTGCCCATCACCGAGCATCCCTTCGACGGCTCCTGGGGTTACCAGACGCTGGGCCTGTACGCGCCCACCGCCCGCTTCGGCCCACCAGAAGGCTTTGCGCGCTTTGTGCAAGCCTGCCACGCGCACGGCCTGGGCGTGCTGGTGGACTGGGTGCCCGCGCACTTTCCCACCGACGCACACGGCCTCGCGCAGTTCGACGGCACGGCGCTGTACGAGTACGCCGACCCGCGCGAGGGCTTCCATCGCGACTGGAACACGCTGATCTACAACTTCGGCCGCCACGAGGTGCGCAACTTCCTCGTGGGCAGCGCGCTGTACTGGCTGGAGCGCCAGGGTGTGGACGGGCTGCGCGTGGACGCGGTGGCCTCGATGCTCTACCGCGACTACTCGCGCGACGATGGTCAGTGGCTGCCCAACGCCCACGGCGGGCGCGAGAACCTCGAAGCCATCTCGCTGCTGCGGCGTGTGAACGAAGTGGTGGGCGCGCAGTGCCCGGGCAGCTTCACCGTGGCTGAAGAGTCCACCGCCTTCCCAGGCGTTTCGGCCCCCACCTATGCGGGCGGCCTGGGCTTCCACTTCAAGTGGAACATGGGCTGGATGAACGACACGCTGCGCTACATGCAGGAAGACCCCCTGCATCGGCGCTGGCACCACGACAAGATGACCTTCGGTCTGGTCTACGCCTTCAGCGAGAACTTCATGCTCGCGCTGTCGCATGACGAGGTGGTGCATGGCAAGCGTTCCCTGCTCGGGCGCATGCCGGGGGACGCCTGGCAGCGCTTTGCCAACCTGCGCGCCTACTACGGCTTCATGTGGGGCCACCCGGGCAAGAAGCTGCTGTTCATGGGGCAGGAATTCGGCCAACCCACGGAGTGGAACCACGACGACGCCCTGCCCTGGCACTTGCTGCACGACCCGGCCCACCAGGGCGTGCAGCACCTGGTACGCGATCTCAACCACCTGATGCGGCGCGAGCCGGCCTTGCACCAGTGGGACAGCGAGAGCGCCGGCTTCGAGTGGATCGACGCCCAGGACCGGGAGAGCTCGGTGTTCTCATGGGTGCGGCGCGCCGAGGCCGGCCCGCCGGTCATCGTCGTCAGCAACATGACCCCCGTGCCCCGCCACGGCTTCCGCCTGGGCGTGCCCCATGGTTTGGAGGTGACGGCGTGGCGGGAAGTGCTGAACACCGACGCCGCCCACTACGGCGGCAGCAATCTGGGCAATGGCGGGCAGCCGTTGATCGTTCAGCCCGTACCCTGGCATGGCCGGGCGCAGTCCATCGAACTGCTGCTGCCGCCCTTGGCCACGCTGTTCCTGATGCCAGCATGAGCCGGCATGACCCGGCCGCGCCAGACATGCACAGAACTCCAAAGAGGATGACCTGACGATGCCGCACCGCCTGCCGCCCGCCCTGCTGCCCGGTCGCGAGGAGCCGCTGGGCGCCCTGGCGCGCGACGGCGGCGTGAACTTTGCCGTGTTCTCCCAGCACGCCCAGCGCCTGGAGGTGTGCGTCTTCGACGCCAGTGGCGCCACCGAACTGCGCCGCTACGCGCTGCACGGCCCGCATGACGGCGTTTGGAGCGGCTTCCTGCCCGGTGCCGGCCCGGGGTTGGTGTACGGCCTGCGGGCGCATGGGCCTTACGCGCCCGAGCAGGGCCACCGCTTCAACCCGCACAAGCTGCTGCTGGACCCGAACGCCCGCGAGATCGTGGGCCGCTTCACCTGGGCCCCGGAACACCACGGCTACGAGCTGGGTCACCCCGAGGGCCCGCGCTCCTTCGACACGCGCGACAACGCCCTGGCCATGCTGAAGGCCCGCGTGGCCCCACCGCCACAACCGGCGCCTGGCTGGCACAACGCCCCGCGCCTGGCCCCACGCGACGTGGTGCTCTACGAGATGCACGTCAAGGGTTTCTCCATGACGCTGCCGGGCATTCCCGACGAACTGCGCGGCAGCTATGCGGCCCTGGCCCACCCCGCGGCCATCGCGCACTTCAAGGCCCTGGGCGTGACCACGCTGTCGCTGCTGCCCGTGCACTACCACCTGGACGAGGCGGCACTCGTGGCGCGCGGTCAGGTCAACTACTGGGGCTACAACACCCTGGCCTTCAACTGCCCGGACCCTCGCTTTGCGAGCGCGGCGGTGCGCAAGACCGGTGACCCCACGGCCGTGAACCAGGAGTTCCGGCAGATGGTGCATGCGCTGCACGAGGCCGGCCTGGAGGTGGTGCTGGACGTCGTCTACAACCACACGGCCGAGGGTGACCAGCAGGGCACCACGCTGTCCTTCCGCGGCCTGGACCACGCCAGCTGGTACCGGCTCGCGCACGACGACCGCAGCCGCTGCGAGAACCTGACCGGCTGCGGCAACACGCTCAACGTGGCCCACCCTCGGGTGACGCAGTTCGTGCTGGACTCGCTGCGCTACTGGGTGCTGGAGATGGGGGTGGACGGGTTCCGCTTTGACCTGGCCCCGGTGCTGGGCCGCGGCCATCACGGCTACGACCCGCACGCCGCCTTCTTCACCGCGCTGATGCAAGACCCGGTGCTGGCCGGCGCGCGCATGATCGCCGAGCCCTGGGACGCCGGCCATGCGGGCTACCAGCTGGGCCGCTTTCCCGGCCGCTGGCTGGAGTGGAACGACAAGTTCCGCGACACGGCGAGGCGCTACTGGCTGGGTGCTCGGGTGGGACGCGGTGAATTCGCGCGGCGCTTCACCGCCTCCAGCGACGTCTTCCACCACGGTCAGCGCAGCCCGCTGGCCAGCGTCAACTTCATCGCCGTGCACGACGGCTTCACGCTGGCGGACTTCACCAGCTACGCGCGCAAGCACAACGAGGCCAATGGCGAAGACAACCGCGATGGGCGCGACGACGAGATCTGCGACCCGCTGAACGGAGCGCGCTATGGCGCTGTCAGTGGCCTGGGGTCGAGCCCGGCGGAGGGGCCGAGCCCGGATGCGGCGGTGATGCAGCGCCGAGAGCGTGTGCGACGCGCCCTGCTGGCCACCCTGCTGCTGGCCCAAGGCACGCCCATGCTGTGCGCGGGCGACGAGATCGGCAACACCCAGGGCGGCAACAACAACGCCTACTGTCAGGACAACGAGGTGGGTTGGCTGAATTGGACGCAGGCCGACACGGGCTTGCGCGACTACGTGGCCGAGCTGCTGGCGTTGCGCCGCGCCGAGCCGGCCCTGCGCCACGACCAGTGGTTCCACCCGTCCAGCGTCACCCCGGGCGAGCGCACACTGGCCTGGTTCACCCCAGGCGGCGCCGAGATGCACGTGCACGACTGGCACGACGGCGGCCAGCACGCGTTTGCCTGCCGCATCGATGCGGGGTTGATGCCCGTAGTCCCGGTCCTGCCTGGGTTGTCGATGGCATCAGGCGCGGCCAGCCCCTACGGGCAGGCAGGCAGCCGGCACCTGTTGATCGCCTTCAACCCCGAGCCCACGCCGATGCCCTTCACGCTGCCCGCCGGGCCCTGGGCGCTGTGCCTGGACTCCAGCGGCCAAAACACACCCGGCCCGGTACCCAGCCGGCCGGCCCCGCTGATCGTTCCCGACCATGCACTGATGGTGCTGCGCGGGTTGGATTGATACGTTGATGACACGAGCACCCTCATGAACCTGCACCAACGCGCCAGCGGCGTCCTGCTGCACATCACCTCCCTGCCCGGTGCCCACGGCATCGGCGACTTCGGCCCCGAGGCCTACCACTTCGCCGACTGGCTGCAAGCTTGCGGCCAGAAGATCTGGCAGTGGCTGCCCACCACCCCCATCGGCCCGGGCGACTCGCCCTACCAGAGCGTCAGTGCCTTTGCCGGCAGCCCGCTGATGGTGGCGCTGGAGCCGCTGGTGCGGCGCGGCTGGCTGGCTGCACCGGCCCTGCCGACCCTGCCCGAAGGCGGCTTCAACGCGCGCCAGGTGGACTTCGGCCGCGTGGTGCCTTGGCGCCTGACGCAGCTGCGTGCGGCCTGCACCGGCTTCCTCGCCCACGCCACGCACGAGGACCGCGAGGCCTTTGCCCAGTGGTGCGAGACGCAGGCCAGCTGGCTGGACGACTACAGCCTCTTCATGGCGCTGGAAAGCGCACACGGCGGCCAGCCGTGGTGGCTGTGGGAGGAGGAACTGGCCGCGCGCAAGAAGCCCGCGCTCAAGGCCGCGCGCAAGGCGCATGCCGACGAGATCACGTTCTGGCAGTTCGTCCAATGGTGCTTCGACGTGCAGTGCGCCGCGCTCAAGCGCTACTGCAATGACCGCGGCATCGCCATCATGGGCGACCTGCCCATCTTCATCGCCCATCACAGCGCCGACTGCTGGGCGCGACCCGACCTGTACCTGCTGGACAAGCACCACCAGCCCACCGTGGTGGCCGGCGTGCCGCCCGACGACCTGGGCCCCATGGGCCAGCGCTGGGGCAACCCGCTGTACCGCTGGGACCGCATGGCCAAGGAAGGCTTTGCCTGGTGGACGGCGCGTGTGCAGCGGGCGCTGCACCAGGCCGATGTGTTTCGCATTGACCACTTCCGCGGCTT
>CAISJH010000698.1 GCA_903885585.1 uncultured beta proteobacterium | reverse complement strand
GCGTCATGCGGCTGGCTGCGCTGCCTTTGCGGAAGAAGTGGAAGTGGTGGCCCTGCGCGTCGTGCGTGACGAAGTAGATCGCGGTGAAGGCCTGCGGGTCGGTGGCCACATTGGCGTGATCCACGCCTTCCTCGTCCCACAACCGGCGCAGCATCGCGCCGTAGGGGTCGTCACCCAGGGCGCTGAGATAGCCCACCCGCGCGCCCTGGCGTGCCGCGGCGATGGCGAAGTTGGAGGTGTCGCCGCCAAAGCCCTGCAGGTAGAGCCGCCCCCCGCCCTCCCCCGTCTGGTTGAACTCCACCATGGGCTCGCCCAGGGCAAGGATGTCAGGCGTGGCGCAGACCGTTGGCATATCAAGCATTCTGCACAGACCGCCGGGTGATCCATGGGCCAGGCGCCGTCATGGGTCTGACGGCGCCAGCGCAGATTGCGGCAGGCCGAACACCTTGTCAAAGGCCCAGGTGAAGGCGATGGCGTAGCCGAAGAAATAAAGCAGCAGCCCGGCATTGGTCAGGAACGCGTTCAGGAAGGTGGTGTCCAGCCACCAAGCCATGACCGGCACCAGGATGACGGTGAGGCCGCCTTCGAAGCCGGCGCCGTGCACCACGCGCCGGGCCAGGCTGCGGCCCTTGACGGTTTGCCGGGACTCCCACCACTCGAAGCCTGCGTTGAAGACATAGTTCCAGCACAGGGCGACGGCCGACAGCAGCACCGCCAGCGCCATTGTGGAGGCGAACGGCTTGTCGAACAGCAGACCCAGCACCGGCCCGACGAAGGCGATGGCAAAGACCTCGTACAGGACAGCCTGCAGCACACGGCGGGTTCTGGGGGTCATGGCGCGATCAACAAGATGTCAGGCCTGACCCGCAGACCCGACATGGCCAGACCCCAACCGCCGCGCACGCTCAATGAGTCGCTGCGCATTGCGGTACGTAGGCACCTCGACCCAGAGGCCATCGACCAGCGCACGGTCTTCGCCACGTGCGCGGGCGGCCTCGAAGCCTTGCACGATCTGGGTGGCGCGCTGCACTTCGGCCGGGCTGGGCGTAAGCGCAGCGTTGAGCGCCGTTGCGTGCTCGGGCCGCACCAGGGACTTGCAACGGTAGCCCAACCGGCGTGCATAGTGCGCCTCCTTCACGGCACCTTCCACATCGCTGAAGGTGTAGGGCGCGTCGATGGGCTCGATGGCCGCGGCGCGGCACTCGAGCACGAAGCGTCGGCGGGCGTGGTCCAACTCCACGCCGTCGGGCTGGCGCTCGGCGCACAGGTCTGCGGCCAGGTCTTCCGCACCCAGCAAGGCGGCGCGGATGCGCGGGCTGCCTGCCGCAATGGTGCGCACATCCACCACCCCCAGCGCCGTCTCGCACACGGGCAGGATCTCGGTTGTCCCTGTCGCGATACCCAGCACGCCCTCCCAATGCAACAGCAAGGCGTGCAGCGCCTGCATCTGGGCCGCCGAAGACGCCATGGGGTAGGCCACGACGTCGGGCCGGGCCGTCATCGCCGCAGCCAGGTCGATCGGCCCTTCGCCCTCCAGCGCGTTGATGCGCACCACGGCGATGCGGCCCGCCTCTTGCCAGCGGCGCACCACACCGGCCAGAGCGCGCCGAGCCTCGTCGCGACGCGCTGGCGGCGTGAAGTCCTCAAGATCCAGGATCAGCACATCGGCACCGCTGTGCAGCATGGCCTCATGCGCAAGCGAGTCGGCACCCGGGCCGAACAGCCAGGTGCGTCTGAGGTCAGCGGATAGGTGGGCCATGGCGCGGATGCTACCGGTTTGCCTTGCGGCCGCTGCCGGGATCGATGGCAACGGCTGCCTGCGCCGCCCCACTCAAGCCTCAGGCTTCCGGGCGGGCCAGCTCCGGCGCGGCGTACCGCTCCGGCGCGAGCGGGGTGCCGTCCAGCGTGGCGCGGGCCTGGCGGAAGCAATCGGTATCCGCGGGCAACACCACACCGGACTGTGCAGACTCCGTCCAGATGTGCGAGCCGATGCTGACCGAGTTCGGGTCATCGAAGGCACCACGGGACAGGCCACGAACCTGCGGCCACCGCTCAAAGGTCAGCGACACGGTCGATCCGCAGCGCGGGCAGAAGTGCACATGGACGAGTTGGGAGCTGCCCTCTGATCGATGCGCGTAGCTGGACGGGGTGATGCCAGAAAGCGTCACCGCGTCCATCGGGTACATGGCTTCTGCGAAGCTGGACGAACCCGTCACGCGCTGGCAGAACCTGCAATGACAGACCATCGTCCGAAGCGGCTCTCCGCGCGCCTCAAAGCGAACTGAACCGCACAAACAACCGCCTGAACGAAGGGTGCTCATGGTGAAACTTGCTGAGAGGGGACCGGCCGCGCTGGACTGCTGCGGTGCTTGGGCTCTGGCGGGGGCTCAGCGCCTTGCCAAATGGTAGGCGACCAGCGCGTTGGCATGACCGTGCCCAAGGCCATGCGCCGACTTCAGCAGTGAGACCAGCTCCATGTGTTTGAGGTTACCCGCAGCTTCCAGCACCCCAAACCAGTGGGCCACCGGTTGGCCGTACTTCTTCTCGATGGATGGGAAGTACGAGGCTGGCCCCTGGACTTTCTCTGACGCCGCCATGGCGCTGGACCGGCTAGACCTTGCCAGTAGGGCTGATGCTGGACGAGCGCTTGAACGAACGCATGGCGCGAACCCAGAACCACAACTCGAGGCCGCCGCCGAGCAACAGAAGGACCATACCACCACCTGACATGCCCGCCGCGTAGAAACCCAGAGCTGCGAGCAGGATAGCTACCGTGAAGACATGATGGCGCATGGGGACTCCGCGAAGAAAAAGGACAGTGCTCCATAGCATGCCACAGGAGCCCGACCCGGGCTGGACATGCGCCCAGATGCAAAAGACCATGCTCGACGGGTGGCAAGACTCCAACGCCAGCCCCTTGACCAAGGAGTGCGGCTCGACGCGTTCGCGCGCTCTCGGTCCAGTATGAAGTCTTGAAGTGAAGGAACGCCGCCGATGTGCTCGTAGACCTCAGGATGACGGAGGTGCGTGGCAAGCTCGGCCAAGTGATCGACGCGCGGCTGTTCAATGAGAAGACGGAGCCCATGGTCGCTCGTGCGCAGAACGCTCCAGCAGATCCGATTGAGCGAATGGTTAGACCCCACTGAAGATGAGTTCCAACTGTGGGCGGACCCGATGCGTATCGGTACTGATGGGAGCCGGAACCGCGTTGATCTGCTTTGCGCCACAAGCCAAGTAGAAGCCCAGTGCGTTTGGATCAGCGTCGACATGGATTCGGCGCTGGCCGGACGACGAGGCAGCGGCAATGGCCTTCCAAAGCAGCTGACGGCCGATGCCCTGTCCCATATGCTGCGGATCAACCCAGAGTGACACAAGTTCCCAAGGGTCGTTGGTTGGACATAGCTGCGTGAAGCCGACGACAGTTCCTTCCGATTCGGCCACGAACGTTGGCCAAGCGGTAACGGTCTCTGGCGGCGTATGCAAGTCCTGAGCCCAAAGCGCCAAGTCCTGAGCAGAGTAACCCCAGTGAGCCTTCGCGGCCATGGCTATCCGATCCAATGCTTCGACTTCGGACGTGCTCGCTGGTCGGATTGCCAGGGGGACAGGCCGCACTTTGCGCAGACCGGTTTGCCGTTGGCGCGGTTGCCTCATTTAGAAGCCCCAAGGCGCCTTCTTGAAGGCAGTACCCTCAGGTTCGTGCATGCGTCCGCCCAGCGCCGGAAGAATGAAGACAAACGCGAGTGCCGCGCCCAAGGCCACCAAGATCCAGGCTGGTATGGACAGACCCGCCATGCGCAAGACGATGCCCCCGCAGAGCACTGCCGCCAGGGCCGCCAGCGTGAACTTCCAGCTACGAGACTGCTTGGAAGCGTCTCTTCTTGCATCTCGATCTTGCTCGTTCGGTGCGATCATGATCTGGCTCCGAGGCTCTGGCACATCACTGCTGGCCCTGCCGACGGTCCGAACGAGTGTCTCGGGCTACGCAGCCTAACCTCTGAGCCAACGCGACCCCGACAGTGCGGCTCCATTTGGGGCGAAGGCTGAGCCAGGGGTCAGGCATCATCGCGCGAGCGCCTCGGTGACCTTGAGCCAGGGCCAGCGCTGCCGATAGCTTGCCACCTTGCGCTCGAACAGGTTTGCATGCGGCACCAATGCGTTTGGCGTGAGCGTACCTGCATACAGGCCCTCAAGCCCATACGGTGCAAAGCACTCAGCAGGACTGATGCCAACACAGGTCTCGCGCACCAGGAACCTGCTGATTCCCTCCTCTGCCGAGTTCAGCGCCGCGTACGGCTGACCGAAGAACTCCTCGTACCAGAGGTGAACGCGCGCTTGATTCGCGACCTCAACGACGATGCCGAGGTCGCCCAGCAAGGCGTCAACCTGCGCTTGAGCCTGTTGTTCGCCCTCTCGGCTCAGATCACTGGCGTCGAAGTAGAAGAGGTCATAGTCCTTGATGTCTTGCTGCGCTGGACGACCTGCCTGAAGGTTCCACACGGTCTGAAACAGGCAACCCGCGACAAGCCAAGCATGGGGCAGCTCAATACTCCCCCATCGCTCGAGGATCGCGCGGTTCGCAGCATTGCCTTCGATGTCAGAGCGAAAGCGGTTCAACATCACGCCGAATGTTTGAGCTCACCTGCGGGCGCTAGCCAGCGAAGCCGGCTGGCGAACGTGAGGTGGAGCCAAGGGATGGACGATATCTTGGGTTGGCTTGGTAGCTGGCTCCGTTGACGCGAACCAGATTGACCTGCACCGCAGCGATGGGAGCAGCGGGGGCAGCACCACCCGCGCCTTTTCAGCTCACACCCTCTCCAACACCACCGCAATCCCCTGCCCCACGCCGATGCACATGGTGCACAGGGCGTAGCGGCCTCCTCGTCCACCGTTCATGCGGTGCAGTTGGTTCACGGCCGTGGTGGCCAGACGGGCGCCGCTGGCGCCGAGCGGATGGCCGAGCGCGATGGCGCCGCCGTTGGGGTTGACCCGGGCGTCGTCGTCGGCCAGGCCCAGGTTGCGCAGCACGGCCAGGCCCTGGGCGGCGAAGGCTTCGTTGAGTTCGATGACGTCCATCTGCTCCAGGCTCAGGCCGGTGAGGGCCAGCACCTTGCGCACCGCCGGCGCGGGGCCGAAGCCCATGATGCGCGGGGCCACGCCGGCCGTGGCCATACCCACCACGCGGGCGCGCGGGGTCAGGCCGTGGCGGGCAGCCGCCGCCTCGCTGGCCAGCAGCAGGGCGCAGGCGCCGTCGTTGACGCCGCTGGCGTTGCCCGCCGTCACCGTGCCGTCCGGCCGCACCACGCCCTTGAGCTTGGCCAGGGCTTCAAGCGAGGTCTCGCGCGGGTGCTCGTCCTTGCTGACGACGAGGGCATCGCCCTTCTTCTGCGGGATGGTGACGGGCACGATTTCGGCATCGAAGAAGCCGGCCTTCTGCGCGGCCACGGCCTTCATCTGCGAGGCCAGCGCCATGCGGTCCTGCGCCTCGCGCTCGATCTTGAAGTCCACCGCCACGTTCTCGGCCGTCTCGGGCATGGAGTCCACGCCGTAGCGCTCCTTCATCAGCTTGTTGATGAAGCGCCAGCCGATGGTGGTGTCGTACACCGCGTTGCTGCGGCTGAAAGCCGTG
>CAISJH010000697.1 GCA_903885585.1 uncultured beta proteobacterium | reverse complement strand
ATGCCGGCCTATGGTGCCGACGCGCTGCGCTTCACCATGGCCAGCTACGCGAGCCTCGGGCGCAACATCAATTTCGACACCAAGCGCTGCGAGGGCTACCGCAACTTCTGCAACAAGCTGTGGAACGCCACGCGCTTCGTGCTGTTGAACTGCGAGGACCAGGACTTCGGGCTGAAGGAGCACACCAAGGCCGAGTGCGCCGCACCGGTGTTCAACGCCGACGGCAGCTTGGCGCAAGCCGCCGGCCCTTTCCACGGGTACATGCGCTTTTCGGCGGCCGACCGCTGGATCAGCAGCGAGATCCAGCGTGTGGAGGCCGCGGTGGAGCAGGGCTTTGCCGAGTACCGCCTGGACAACGTGGCCAACGCGCTCTACAGCTTTGTCTGGGACGAGTACTGCGACTGGTACCTGGAGATCGCCAAGGTGCAGATCCAGCAGGGTGGTCCGGCCGAGCAGCGCGCCACGCGCCGCACGCTCATCCGCACGCTGGAAACCATCCTGCGTCTGCTGCACCCGCTCACGCCCTTCATCACAGCCGAGTTGTGGGAACGGGTGGCCCCGGTGGCTGGCCGCAAAGCGGAGGGCGACGCACACGGCCTGGTGACCGCGGCCTACCCCAAGGCGCAGCTGCAGCGCGTGGATGCGGCCGCCGATGCCTGGGTGGGCCAGTTGAAGGCGCTGGTGGCATCCGTGCGCGCGCTGCGCTCGGAAATGAACCTCTCGCCGGCGCAGCGCGTACCGCTGCTGGCCTATGGCGACAACTTCATCGCCGAGGCCGCGCCGCTGCTGCAGGCGCTGGCCAAGCTCAGCGAGGTGCGGATCCTGCCCGAAGAGGCCGCCTTCGCCGCCGCCACCGCCACCGCGCCGGTGTCCGTGGTGGGCGCCGCCCGTGTGGCCCTGCATGTCGAGGTGGACGTGGCCGCAGAACGTGAGCGCCTGGGCAAGGAGATCGCCCGGCTGGAAGGCGAGATCGCCAAGGCGCAAGCCAAGCTGGGCAACGAGAGCTTCGTGGCCCGGGCACCGGCGGCCGTGGTGGCGCAGGAGCGTGAGCGCCTGGAGGGCTACAGTCACACCCTGGACCGGCTGCGCGAGCAGTTGTCCAGGCTCAAGGGTGAAACCTGACCGCTGCTGGAGACTCACGATGTCCGCCACTTCCCTGCGCCCGCCCACGATGCCGGTCAAGAAAGCCATCTTCCCCGTCGCCGGCCTCGGCACTCGGTTCCTCCCCGCCACCAAGGCCCAGCCCAAGGAAATGCTGCCTGTGGTGGACAAGCCGCTGATCCAGTACGCGGTGGAAGAGGCGTACGCCGCCGGCGTGCGCGAGATGATCTTCGTCACCGGGCGCCACAAGCGCCCCATCGAAGACCACTTCGACATGACCTTCGAGTTGGAGGTGGCACTGGAGCAGGCAGGCAAGCAGGAGCTGCTGGACATCGTCCGCAGCGTCAAACCTGACGACATGGAGTGCATCTACGTGCGCCAGGCGCAGGCGCTGGGCCTGGGCCACGCCGTGCTGTGCGGCCAGCGCCTGGTAGGCAACGAGCCCTTTGCCATCTTGCTGGCCGACGACCTGATGGTGGGCACCCCACCCGTGCTCAAGCAGATGGTCGACCAGTTTGCCGAGTGGCGGGCCTCCATTCTTGCGGTGCAGGAGGTGCCTCCTGAGCACACGCGCCGCTACGGCATCGTGGCCGGCCACGCAGTCAACGATCGGATGATGGACATCCAGCGCATCGTGGAAAAACCCGCGCCCGAAGTGGCGCCCTCACGCTTGGGCGTGGCCGGGCGCTACATCCTCACACCAGGCGTCTTTCACGAAATCGCCACGCAGCCGCGCGGCGTGGGCGGCGAGATCCAGCTTACCGACGGCATCGCCTCGTTGCTGCGGCGCGAGAAAGTGTTTGCCTACCGCTACGAGGGCAGACGCTACGACTGTGGCAGCAAGGAAGGCTTCCTGGAGGCCAACGTGGAACTGGCTCTGCAGCACCCGGTGCTGGGCCCAGGTTTTCGCGACTGGATCAAGACCCTGCCGATTTGAACGGCGGGCCCGGTCTCAGACCGGGCTCAACGGCGGCGCAGGAAGTGCACGAACTCCTGGCCCACGGTATCCTGCTGCACCAGCTCGTTGCCCGTCTGACGCGCAAAGGCCTGGAAGTCCCGTACCGAGCCCGGGTCGGTGGCCATGACCCTGAGCACTTCACCGCTGGACATGTCAGCCAGCGCCTTCTTGGCCTTCAAGATGGGCAGGGGGCAATTCAGGCCGCGGGTGTCGAGTTCTTTGTCGGCGTTCATGAGCGTTCCTCGGAATCAAGGATTCTATGGAGCGGGGGCGCCCTTCGCCGGCGATCAGGTTCATGACCTTGATCGGACCCCTGTCCCGGCACCGCGCAGGCAGACCGCGTCTTGCACCAGGGCCAACCCATCAGGCGGGGAAGACCCCGGTCGACAGGTAGCGGTCGCCCCGATCACAGACGATGAAGACGATGGTGGCGTTCTCCACCCGATGTGACAGCTGCAGGGCAGCCCAGCAGGCGCCGGCCGCCGAGATGCCGGCGAACAGCCCTTCCTCCCGCGCCATCCGGCGGGCCATGTCTTCTGCGTCCGCCTGGCTGACGTACACCAGTTCGTCCACCTGGGAGGGGTCGTAGATCCGAGGCAGGTACTCCTGCGGCCACTTGCGAATGCCCGGAATGCGTGAGCCCTCGCTGGGCTGGGCGCCGATCACCCGCACGTTCGGGTTCTTTTCATGCAGATAGCGCGCCACCCCGGTGATGGTGCCGGTAGTGCCCATGGCACTGACGAAGTGCGTCACCTGCCCGGCCGTGTCTTCCCAGATCTCGGGGCCGGTGGTCTCGTAGTGGATCCGCGGGTTGTCGGCGTTGGCAAACTGGTCCAGCACCCTGCCCTTGCCATCCTGTTGCATCTTCTCGGCCAGGTCGCGGGCGTACTCCATCCCGCCGGCCTTCGGCGTGAGCAGCAGCTCCGCACCATAGGCCCTCATCGTCTGGGCGCGTTCGATCGACAGGTCCTCCGGCATGATCAGCACCATGCGGTAGCCGCGAATGGCCGCGGCCATCGCCAGCGCGATGCCGGTGTTGCCGGACGTGGCTTCGATCAGGGTGTCGCCGGGCTTGATGTCTCCGCGCTCTTCGGCCCTGCGGATCATGCTCATGGCCGGGCGGTCCTTGACGGAACCCGCCGGGTTGTTGCCTTCCAGCTTGCCCAGGATCACGTTGCCTCGACGCTGGCTCTCGGCTCCGGGCAGTCGGGTCAGGCGCACCAGCGGCGTGCGGCCGATGGCGTCTTCCAAGGTCTTGTAGGCGGGCTGCATGCGATCTCCTTCAGCGGCAGATTGTCGCAGTGCGCGCACTGGGCCGTGCGATACTCCAAGCCTCTCGCAGAGACGGCCCGTTCCGGGCCTTCTGCACCGCCCGCGTGACGAAATCGGTAGACGTAGCGGATTCAAAATCCGCCGCCGCAAGGCGTGCCAGTTCGAGTCTGGCCGCGGGCACCAGCGCGCCGCATGCCCACCGCTGTGACCTCCCCTGCGGTTCGCCAGGGGGTCGGTCGGCAACTGGCGGGCCTCAACCCGGCAACGCCTGGTCAATCATCCCCACCGCACATCCTGAGGGACGCCATGCGAGTCCAGCACTTGATTGACGGCCGTTCCGTCGACAGCCCTGACACCCTGGAGAGCGTCAACCCCGCCACCCAGCAGGTGCTGGCCGAGATCGCTCGCGGGGGCGAGGCCGAGGTTCATGCCGCCGTGGCCGCCGCCAAGGCGGCCTTCCCCAAGTGGGCCGGGCTGCCCGCCACCGAACGCGCCCGCATCATGCGGCGCCTGGGTGAGTTGATCGCAGCCCACGTGCCGGAGATTGCCCGCACCGAGACCGAGGACACCGGTCAGGTCATCGCCCAGACGGGCAAGCAACTGGTGCCGCGCGCGGCCGACAACTTCCACTATTTCGCCGAGATGTGCGTGCGGGTGGATGGGCACACCTACCCCACACCCACGCACCTCAACTACACGCTGTACCACCCCGTGGGGGTGTGCGCCCTCATCTCGCCCTGGAACGTGCCCTTCATGACGGCCACATGGAAGGTGGCACCGGCCCTGGCCTTCGGTAACACGGCGGTGCTGAAGATGAGCGAGCTCTCACCGCTGACGGCCCACCGCCTGGGCCAACTGGCGCTGGAGGCCGGTGTGCCCCCGGGTGTGCTGAACCTCGTGCACGGCACGGGGCAGGAGACCGGCGAGCCCTTGTGCCGTCACCCCGATGTGCGCGCCATCTCCTTCACCGGCAGCACCGCCACCGGCCGGCGCATCGTGCAGGCCGCAGGCCTGAAGAAATTCAGCATGGAGCTTGGGGGCAAGAGCCCCTTCGTCATCTTCGACGACGCCGATTTCGAGCGAGCGCTGGACGCGGCTGTGTTCATGATCTTCTCCAACAACGGCGAGCGCTGCACCGCTGGCAGCCGCATCCTGGTGCAGCGCTCGATCTACGCGCGCTTCGTCGACCGCTTCGTCGAGCGCGCGCGCCGCATCACCGTGGGCGACCCGCTGGACGAGAAGACCATCGTCGGGCCGATGATCAGCCCGGCCCATCTGGCCAAGGTGCGCAGCTACATCGAGATGGGCCCCAAGGAGGGCGCTTCCCTGCTGTGCGGCGGCATCGACCGGCCGTCCTACGCGGCAGAGCTGCCCGCCCACGTGGCGGCTGGTAACTTCGTGTGGCCCACCGTCTTCGCCGACGTGGACAACCGCATGAAGATCGCGCAGGACGAGATCTTCGGCCCGGTGGCCTGCCTGATCCCATTTGATGACGAAGCGGACGCCATCGCCCAGGCCAACGACATCGCCTACGGCCTGTCGAGTTACGTCTGGACCGAGAACATCGGCCGCGCGCACCGCATGGCCGCCGCGGTCGAGGCTGGCATGTGCTTCGTGAACAGCCAGAACGTGCGCGACCTGCGCCAGCCCTTCGGCGGCACCAAGGCCAGCGGCACTGGGCGCGAGGGCGGCACCTGGAGCTACGAAGTCTTCCTGGAGCCCAAGAACGTGGCGGTGTCGCTGGGCGGGCACCACATTCCGCATTGGGGTGTCTGACAGGGCTGCAGCCCCGCCTGACCGCCTGACACCGCCAGTTCCCCAGGAGTTCTCATGGGCACCGTCGCACTCGCCGCCAAGATCACCCACGTGCCCAGCATGTACCTGAGCGAGTTGCCAGGGCCGCGCCAGGGCACACGGCAGGACGCCATCGACGGGCACCACGAGATCTCACGGCGATGCCGCGAAGCGGGCGTGGACACGTTGGTGGTGTTCGACACCCACTGGCTGGTGAACGCGAGCTACCACGTCAACTGCGCGCCGCACTTTCAGGGCACCTACACCAGCAACGAGCTGCCGCACTTCATCTCCAACATGCCCTTCGAGTGCGACGGCAACCCGGCGCTTGGGCGGTTGCTGGCCCAGAGCTGCAACGCCCTGGGCGTGGACACGCTGGCGCACGACGCCACCACGCTACAGCCAGAGTACGGCACCCTCGTGCCCCTGCGCTACATGAACGCCGACAGGCACTTCAAAGTCGTGTCGGTCTCGGCGCTGTGCATGGCGCATTACCTGCATGACAGCGCGCGCCTGGGCTGGGCCATGCGCCGCGCGGTGGAAGACCACTACGACGGCACCGTGGCCTTCCTGGCCAGCGGTTCCCTGAGCCACCGCTTCGCCCAGAACGGCCTGGCCCCGCAGTACGCCTTCAAGTTGTGGTCGCCGTTCCTGGAGCAGTTGGACCGTCGCGTGGTGGACATGTGGCAGGCCGGTGAATGGACCGCGTTCTGCGAAATGCTGCCCGAGTACGCCAGCAAGGGCCATGGCGAGGGCTTCATGCACGATACGGCCATGCTGCTGGGGCTGCTCGGCTGGTCGGCGTATGACGGACATGCTGAAGTGATCACGCCCTACTTCGGCGCCTCGGGCACGGGTCAGATCAATGCGGTCTTTCCCGTCACACCCCAGGATGGCCATGCCGTGCCTGCCCCGGTGGCTTCTGCCGCTGGGGGCTACCAAGCTGTCGCCCGGCTCTGAAGAGCGCACCGACCATGCCGCACCTCGTCATCCTGTACACCCCCAACCTCGAGACCGAGCTCGACATGACCGGCCTGTGCCGCAGCCTGGCTGATGCCATGCTCACGGTGCGCGATGAGGCCGGCGCGCAGGTGTTTCCAACCGGCGGTACCCGGGTGCTGGCCTACCCGGCGGCGCACTACGCGGTGGCCGATGGCTCCGGCGACTTCGCCTTCTGCTGGTTCCACCTGCGCATGGGCCGCGGCCGCAGCGAGGCGGTACAGCAGGCGGCCGGCCAGGCCCTGGCAGCGGCTGCGAAGGAGCGCTTCGCCCCTGTGCTGGCGCGCAGACCTGTGGGACTGACCTTGCAGGTCGATATAGGCGCGGAAGTCTTCGACGCCAAGTTCGGCAACCTCCACCCCCTGTTCGCGAAAGCCTGACGCCATGCTCGACTCCACCACCGTCCAGACCCTGGCCCAGGAACTTCGCGAAGCCCGCCGCACCCGGCGCCAGGTGCGCCACTTCTCGCAGCGCTTTCCGGGCATGACCGTGGAGGACGGCTACGCCATCCAGCGCGCCTGGGTGGCACTCGAGATCGCCGCGGGCCGCAGCATCCGTGGGCGCAAGATCGGGCTGACCTCGCGCGCCATGCAACTGTCCAGCCAGATTGACGAGCCCGACTACGCACCGCTGATGGACGACATGTTCTTTGCCCAGGGCGGCGACATCGCGGTGTCGCACTTCATCGCCCCGCGCGTGGAGGTGGAACTGGCCTTCGTGCTCGGCCAGCCGCTGGAAGGCCCCAACGCCACCTTGGTGGACGTGCTGCGCGCCACCGATTACGTGTGCCCGGCGCTGGAGATCATCGACGCGCGCATCGAGCAGTTCGACCGCGACACCAAGGCGCCGCGCAAGGTCTTCGACACCATCTCCGACTTCGCGGCCAATGCCGGCATCGTCATGGGCGGCCGACCGGTCAAGCCTGACGCCGTGGACCTGCGCTGGGTGGGCGCCATGCTGTTCAAGAACGGCGTGATCGAGGAGACCGGCCTGGCCGCAGCGGTGCTGAACCACCCCGCCACAGGCGTGGCCTGGCTGGCCAACAAGATCGCCCCTTACGGCGAGCGGTTGAACGCGGGCGACGTGGTGCTGGCGGGCTCTTTCACACGCCCCACCCCTGCCGTGGCCGGCGACACGCTGCATGCCGACTACGGGCCGCTGGGCACGGTGTCTTTCCGCTTCGTCTGAGCCTTGACGCGGGCCTTCCAAGGGCTCGGGCAGAATCGCCCGCGCCCACCCGCGCCAGATCTGCATGACCGTCAGACCGACCGCCAGGCATTGACCTCCACCTTCTGCCGCCACCATGCCCCCACTGCCCCCTATCACCAAAGCCATGATGCTGGCCTGCGTGGCAGGCTTCTGCCTGAACCTGTTCGTCCCGCTGGATCGGTGGTTTGCGCTGTGGCCGCTGATGAGCGGGCACTTCATGCCCTGGCAGGTGGTGAGTTATGCCTTCCTGCATGGTGACACGCTGCACCTGTTCTTCAACATGCTGGGGCTGTGGATGTTCGGCTCTGAGCTGGAGCAGATGTGGGGCAGCCGCCGCTACTGGCAGTTCCTGCTGGCAGCGGTGCTGGTGGCTGCACTCAGCCAGTTGGTGATCACGCTGCTGGCGGGCTCCAACGTGCCCACCGTCGGAGCCTCGGGTGCGCTGTTCGGCCTGCTGCTGGCCTTTGGCATGCTGTTTCCCAACCGCACCATCATGCCGCTGTTCCCGCCCATCCCGATGAAGGCCCGTAACTTCGTCATCCTCTTCGGCGGCTTCGAGCTGCTGATGGGCGTATGGGGCGGCAGCGGCATCGCGCACTTTGCTCACCTGGGCGGCATGTTGGGCGGCTGGCTGATGATCCGCCACTGGCGGCGCAGCGGGCCCTGGCGCCGGCGCTGACGCTCCAGGCCGCGTCTCGCGAGGGCGCCCCGCCTTCCCTTCATCAGACTGCACCGTTGCCTGGGACAGACGCCGGAAAGATACCCACGTCAATCTCTCGGGTACCCGCTGCCGGCATGCTCGTGGTCTTGCAGCGGAGGAACCATGAGTGTCTCGTCGGTCGTTGTGGGGGGGTTGATCACTCTCCTGGCCTGGGGTTCTGCCGGAGCTTCAGGGTCAGGCCTCGAAGTCCAGTCGCGCGCGTTGCAGCGCGCCAGCGATGCCGTGGTGGGCCTCACCGCCAAGGCCGTGGAGGACGCCCGCTCCAGCGCCACGCTGGGCGCGCAGCGGCAAGGCTCTGGCGTGGTGATCAGTGCGGATGGCCTGGTCTTGACCATCGGCTATCTGATCCTGGAAGCCGAGGACGTCGAGATTGCCACGGACGACGGCCGCCAGTTGCCGGCACGCGTGGTGGCCTACGACCTGGCCACAGGCTTCGGGCTGGTGCAGGCGCTGGTACCCATGAAGCTGGAGCCGGTACCGCTGGGCGATGCGGCGGGCTTGAACGAACAAAGTCCGATGGTGGTGGTCAGCGGCGGGCAGACGGGCGCCGTGAGCATGGCAAGGCTGGTGTCCAGACGTCCGTTTTCCGGCAACTGGGAGTACCACATCGACAGTGCCATCTTCACCGCACCGGCCAGGCGCGACCACAGCGGCGCCGGCCTGTTCAACGATCGGGGCGAACTGATCGGTATCGGCTCCCTGTGGGTGGCCGACGCGCTGGGCATGCCCGGCGTGCCACGCCTGCAGGGCAACATGTTCGTGCCCGTGGATCTGCTCAAGCCCGTGCTGCAGGACATGCGGGCGCGAGGCGTGGGCCCGGACAGTCAAAGGGCCTGGCTGGGCCTGCAAGCCGGGGAAACCGCAGCCGGACTGCGCGTGCTGCGGGTCAATGAGGACAGCCCCGCCGACGTGGCAGGCCTGGAGGCCGGGGACACCATCGTGACCATAGACGGCCTGGAAGTGCGCACGCTGGAGGCCTTGTGGAAGCGCTTGTGGAGCGGCGGGCCGCCAGAGCGCGACGTGCAGTTGCAGGTGCTGCGCCAGGGCCGGCCTTTGGCTTTCACGGTGCACAGCGTGGACCGCATGAAAGCGCTCAAGCGGCCCAAGGGCGTGTAGCGCAGCGCAGGCCGGAACGCGACCGACCGGAACATCAGGCGCGGCGCACGCACAGTGACAGTGACAGGGACAGAGGGTGTCGCGTGGGCGCTCAGCCCGATGCCACGGCCAACCCCTCGCGCACCGTGGGGTAGCGCAGCACCGTACCGAGTTCGCGCTTCATGCGCACGTTGCTCAGCCGGCGTGACTCGCTCATGAAGCTCATCATCATGGGCGGCAGCGTGGCCAGGGCGGTGGCACGGGATATGCGCGGCGGGTGCGGCAGATGCCACAGGTCGGCCACCAGATCGAAGTAGTCGCCCATGCGCAGATCGGTGTCATCGCAGACGTTCACCACGCGCTGCGGCAGACCCGCCATCAAGGCCCGGACGCAGGCGCGGGCCAGATCGTCGGCGTGGATGTGGTTGGTGTAGACATCTTCGGCGGCTTGCAACGCCGGCGTCCCACGGCGCACGCGCTCGCGGGGGTCACCCCCCTCACGGTCCAGCGCGTAGATGCCCGGAATGCGCAGGATGGTCACGTGGCACCCGCTGTGACGCCCGAAATGCTGCAAACGCGCCTCGGCATCGACCCGACGGCGGGCGCGGTCGGTGGCGGGATTCACCGCACGGGTCTCGTCCACCGCCTCTCCCCCGCAATCGCCATACACACCCGTGGTGCTGCCATACACCAACCGGGAGGTACGCCCCCCGCGCGCCAGTGCGCGCAGCAGGTGGGCTGTGCGGGGGTCTGTGTGGCCCGTGCCGGGCGGCGGCGCCAGGTGCAGCACACGCTCCGCCAAGCCGCCCAGGCGGCCCAGAGTGCGCGGATCGTCCAGATTGCCCAGCAGTGGGACGGCACCCGCGGCGCGCAGCGCCGGCAGGCGCCCGGGCGAGGAGGTCAGCGCCCAGACAGTCCAACGGCCCCGCAGGAGTTTCAGCACACGCAGGCCCACATCGCCACATCCGACGATGAGCAGTGTCGGACGACGCTGGGTCATCAGGGGGTGCGACATGGCGGTCGGTGACAGGAGGTCATGCGGGGCACAATCATCAGATCCAAGTATCCACCGCCCCCCGCCCAATGAGCCTGACCGTGACCCTGAAGCCTGCCGAGCGCAGCTTCAACGTCGAGCGCGACGAGCGCATCCTGGCCGCCGCCATCCGCCAAGGCATCGGCCTGCCGTATGGCTGCCGTGACGGCGCCTGCGGTTCTTGCAAGAGCCGTCTTCTGGAAGGCCGCGTCATCCACGGCGCGCACCAGCAGAAGGCGCTGTCGGCGGACGAGGAGGCTGCGGGCTTCATCCTGACCTGTTGCGCCACGCCCCAAACCGACTGCGTGGTCGAGGCGCGCAGCGTGCCCGGTGCGGGCGAGTTCCCCATCCTCAAGCTGCCCTCTCGCGTGTTGTCTATCGACAAGCCCACAGCTGACGTCGCGGTGGTGAAGCTGCAACTGCCGGCCAACCAGAACCTGCAGTACCGCGCTGGCCAGTATGTGGAGTTCATCTTGCGCGACGGCGCACGGCGCAGCTACAGCATGGCCAACGCACCGCACCAGTTGGGCACCCCGCCGGCCATAGAGCTGCACATCCGCCACATGCCGGGCGGCAAGTTCACCGACCATGTCTTCGGTGCCATGAAGGAAAAGGACATCCTGCGCATGGAAGGGCCCTTCGGCAGCTTCTTCCTGCGTGAGACCTCTGAAAAGCCCCTGGTGCTGCTGGCCAGTGGCACGGGCTTTGCGCCCATCAAGGCGTTGATCGAGCACATGGAGTTCAAGGGCATCACGCGCCCCGCCGTCCTTTACTGGGGCTGCCGCAGCAAGGCTGATCTGTACCTGCACGAGTGGGCCGAAGCCGCCGCTGCCCGCCTGCCACACCTGCGCTACGTGCCAGTGCTGAGCGAGCCCAAGGCGGAAGACGGCTGGACGGGCCGCACCGGCCTTGTCCACCAGGCCGTGATGGCCGACCTGCCTGACCTGTCGGGCCATCAGGTCTATGCCTGCGGTGCGCCCGTGATGGTGGAGTCGGCCCAGCGCGACTTCACCGCGCAATGCCACCTGCCCGAGGACGAGTTCTTCGCCGACAGCTTCACCTCAGCGGCTGACCAGGCGGGCTGAACCGGCGGCGTCCCTAGCCTACCCCGTCGCTTCAGCCAAATTTGGCCCCTTTTGGCTCCCTTTGGCTCCCTTTCCGCCCCATTAACCTTCACTGTCAGGCCGCATCGCCCAAGCGCTCGGCCGTCCTTACGCAGGAGACGCCCCCATGCAATCCGACATCGAGATCGCCCAGAAGGCCACGTTACTGCCGGTGGCGCAGATCGCACGCGAGCGCCTGGGGCTGCCCGACGAGGCGCTGGTCGCCTATGGGCACCACAAGGCCAAGATAACGTTGCCCCACCTGCGCACGCTGGAAGGCAGCCCTGATGGCCGTCTGGTGCTGGTGACCGGCATCAACCCCACGCCTGCGGGCGAGGGCAAGACCACCACCACGGTGGGCCTGGGTGACGCGCTGAACCGCATTGGCCAACGCGCCATCGTCTGCCTGCGCGAACCGTCGCTCGGGCCGGTGTTCGGCCTGAAGGGCGGCGCGGCCGGCGGCGGGTACGCGCAGGTGGTGCCGATGGAGGACATCAACCTGCACTTCACGGGGGACTTCCAGGCCATCGCGCTGGCGCACAACCTGTTGTCCGCACTGATCGACAACCACATCCATCACGGCAACGCGCTGCGCATCGACCTGCGCCGCATCACCTGGAAACGCGTGGTCGACATGAACGACCGCGCGCTGCGCGACATCACCATCGGCCTGGGCGGCCCGGGCAACGGCTACCCCAGGGAGGACGGCTTCGACATCGTGGTGGCCTCCGAGATCATGGCCATCCTGTGCCTGGCCACCAGCCTGGCCGACCTGAAGGCCCGCATCGCCCGCATAGTGGTGGCCACCTCCCTGGACGGAAAGCCTGTCACGGCCGCCGACCTGCAGGCCCAGGGCGCCATGACGGCCTTGCTGCGCGACGCGCTGCAGCCCAACCTCGTGCAGACGCTGGAGAACAACCCGGCCTTCATCCACGGCGGCCCCTTTGCCAACATCGCTCACGGCTGCAACTCCGCCATTGCCACGCGCACGGCGCTCAAGCTGGGCGACTGGGTGGTCACCGAGGCCGGCTTCGGCGCTGACCTGGGAGCGGAGAAATTCCTGGACATCAAGTGCCGCAAGACGGGCCTGTGGCCTTCGGCCGTGGTGATCGTGGCCAGCGTGCGGGCACTCAAGTACCAGGGCGGCGCCGACGCCAAGCAGCTCTCGGTGGAAGACCTGCCCAAGCTGGAGGCCGGCATCGCCACCCTGGAGCGTCACATCGACAACATGACGCGCGAATTCGGCCTACCCTGCGTGGTGGCGTTGAACCACTTCGTGCACGACACCGCGGCGGAAGTGGCCTTGCTGCAGCAGCGGGTGGCGGCCACTGGGGTGCCACTGGTGGTGGCGCGCCACTGGGCCGAAGGCGGGCGCGGCGCCGAGGACCTGGCGCGCGCCGTGGTGGCCTGCGCCACGCCCCCTGGCCCGGCGCCGCAGTACCTCTACCCCGACGCCGCCACGCTGTGGGACAAGGCCGAAGCCGTGGCGCGCAAGATCTACCGCGCCGCCGGTATCAGCGCCAGCGCCAAGGCCCGCGCGATGCTGGAGCGACTGCAGGCGCAGGGGTATGGCCACCTGCCGGTGTGCATCGCCAAGACGCCCTACTCCTTCACCACCGACCCGGCCATCCGCGGCGCCGTGCAGGGCCACACCATCGACGTGCGAGAGGTCCGTCTGTCGGCCGGTGCGGAGTTTGTCGTGTTGGTGTGCGGCGACATCATGACCATGCCGGGCTTGCCCGCTGTACCGGCCGCCGCCTCCATCGACGTGGACGACGATGGCCGCATCGTCGGGCTGTTCTGAACCCGGCGCCATCACTCTGACGTCTCCACGCAGGACACACCGCATGAGCTCACGCCGCCGCACCCTCGGTCTGTTGGCCGCCACCACCCTGGCCGCCCTGGCGGGCCCCACACCCACCGCCTGGGCCCAGGCGAAACCTATCCGCCTGGTGGTGCCCTACCCGCCCGGCGGCCCGCTGGACATCGTGGCGCGCGCGCTGGCCGAGCGCGTGAAAGACAGCCTGGGCACCGTGGTGGTGGAGAACCGGCCGGGTGCCGGTGGCAACGTGGGCGCAGACCTCGTGGCCAAGTCCGCTCCGGACGGCGCCACCATCGTCATGGGCGCGGTGGCCACCCACGCCATCAACCCCTGGCTGTACAGCCGCATGCCCTACGACCCACTGCGCGACTTCACCCCCATCACGCTGGTGGCGCAGGTGCCCAATGTGCTGGTGATGAATGCCGAGACGGCCACCCGCCTGAACATCCGCTCGCTGGCCGACCTGGTGGGCTACGCGAAGAAGAACCCGGCCCGCCTGAACTACGGCTCTGGCGGCAACGGCAGCGCGGGGCACCTGGCCGGCGAGATCTTCAAGGCCCAGGCCGGGCTGTTTGCCGTGCACATCCCCTACGCAGGCGGGCCCCCGGCCCAGCTGGCGTTGGTCAGCGGTCAGGTGGACTTCAACTTTGACAACCTGGCGGCAGCGTCAGCCAACATCAAGTCGGGCAGGCTCAAGGCCCTGGCCGTGACCACGTCGCGCAAGTCCAGCGCCATGCCGGAGCTGCCCACGGTAGCCGAGGCCGGCGCCCGGCTGGGCCTGAAGGACTTCGACATCAGCACCTGGTTCGGCCTGTTCGGCCCGGCCCGCTTGCCGGCGGACGTGACCGCACGCCTGAACAAGGGCTTCGTGGACGCGCTCAATTCGCCCGAGCTGAAGGCTCGCATGGCCACGTTGATGGCCGAGCCCTCGCCCACCACGCCTGAACAATTCGCCGCCTTCGTCAAGGCGGAGCTGGCGAAGTACGAGCCCGTGGTGAAGGCCAGCGGCGCCAAGGCTGACTGAGCGGCCGGGCACCCCCTGCGGCTACTCCCCGAGGTAGGCCGCCCGCACCTTCGGGTCGTTCAGCAAGGTCTTGGCCTCGCCCGACATGGTGATCTCGCCAGAGTCCATGACGTAGCCCCGGTCCGCCAGGCCCAACGCACGGCTGGCGTTCTGCTCCACCAGCAGCACCGTGGTGCCGCGCGAATGGATGTCGGCCACCACCTCGAAGATCTTGTCCACCATGATGGGCGACAGCCCCATCGAGGGCTCGTCCATCAGCAGTACCTTGGGCCGGGCCATGAGCGCACGGCCCATGGCCAGCATTTGCTGCTCACCACCCGACATGGTGCCCGCAAGCTGCTTCGCACGCTCTTTCAGGCGCGGAAACAGGGCGAAGACCTTCTCGATGTCGGCCTGCACCTCGCCGTCATCGCGGATGAACGCGCCCATCTGGAGGTTCTCCAGGATGGTCATGCGCGTGAAGGTGCCACGGCCCTCGGGCACCATCACCAGGCCCTGGCGCACCAGATCCCAGGCCCCCTGGCCCTGGATGCTGCGGCCCGCGTACTCGATGTGGCCTTCGGCCGCGGGCTGGGTGCCGGTGATGGCCTTGAGGGTGGTGGTCTTGCCAGCCCCATTGGCGCCGATCAGGCTGACCAGCTCACCCGGAAAGACCTCGAAGCTGACGCCCTTGACGGCCTGGATGCCGCCGTAGGCCACCTTCAGGCCGCTGACTTTGAGAAGAGGTGTGGTCATGTGCGTGCCCTGCCGTCTCAATGCGCCTGGTGGCCGGCGCCGAGGTAGGCCTCGATCACCTTGTCGTTGCGCTGCACCTCGGCCGGCGTGCCCTCGGCGATCTGCTTGCCGTAGTCCAGCACGGTCACACGGTCGCACAGGCCCATCACCAGCTTCACGTCGTGCTCGATCAGCAAGATGGTGCGGCCGTCGCGGCGAATGCGGTCGATCAACTCACGCAGCACCACCTTCTCGGTGGCGTTCATACCGGCGGCGGGCTCGTCCAGCGCAATGAGCTTGGGGTCGGTGGCCATCGCGCGCGCGATCTCCAGCCGGCGCTGGTCGCCATAGCTCAGCGTGCGGGCGCGGAAGTCAGCGTACTTGCCAATGCCCACGTACTCCAGCAATTCACGTGCGCGTTCCGCAATCTGCGCCTCTTCACGGCGAAAGCCCGGCGTGCGGAACACCGCCCCGAGCAGGCCCGAATGCGTGCGCACATGGCGGCCCACCATCACGTTTTCCAGCGCCGTCATCTCGGCGAAGAGGCGGATGTTCTGGAAGGTGCGGGCGATGCCCGCCTGGGCCACCTGGTGTACGGCCTCAGGACGGTACGGCGTGCCGCCGAGTTCGAAGCTGCCCGCATCGGGCGTGTACAGCCCCGTGATGACATTGAAGAACGTGGTCTTGCCGGCGCCGTTGGGCCCAATCAGACCGTAAACCTGTCCAGGCTCGATGGTGATGCCCACGTCACTGAGGGCCTGCAAGCCGCCGAAGCGCTTGGACACACCCGACACCTTGAGAACGGAAGTGCTCATGATCCCGCCTCCCTGCTCAAGCCGCCGACACCGGCGAAGGTGCAGCCTTGCCGTGTTCGGGCGAAGGCCACAGACCGCGCGGGCGCAACAACATGATCGAGATCATCGCCAACGCAATCAGCAACTGACGCAGGATGGCGGCGTCCAGCCGGCCGCCCGTGAGTTGCTGCAGCGGCCCGGCCACGTAACGCAGCACCTCCGGCAGCGCTGCCAGCAAGACTGCCCCGAGGATGACGCCGGGAATGTGCCCCAGGCCGCCCAGCACCACCATGGCCACGATCATCACGCTCTCCATGAGGCTGAAGGACTCGGGCGAGACGAAGCCCTGGAACGACGCGAACATCGAGCCCGATACCCCGCCGAAGGTGGCGCCCATGGCAAAGGCCAGCAGCTTCATGTTGCGGGTGTTGATGCCCATGGCCTTGGCCGCGATCTCGTCTTCGCGGATGGCCATCCAGGCCCGCCCGATGCGCGAGGTTTCCAGGCGGTGGCAAATGATGACGCTAAACACCACCAGCACCAGGAACAGGTAGTAGTACAGCGTGACCGATGCAATGCGGAAGTCCCCGACGGTCACGGCCTTGCCGATGTCCAGGCCGAAGAAGGTCATGGAGTCGATGCGGTCCAGCCCGCGCGGCCCATTGGTGATGTTGACCGGGTGCTCGAGGTTGTTCATGAACACGCGGATGATCTCGCCAAAGCCCAGCGTCACGATCGCGAGGTAGTCGCCGCGCAGCTTCAGCGTGGGCGCGCCGAGCAGGGCGCCGGCAATGCCCGCCAGCAAGGCCGCCAGCGGGATGACGGCCCAGATGGGGGTGTGCAGGCCGTCGGGGAAGCCTGCCTTGATCCACTCGAAGGTCTCACTCAGGTGCGGCGAGGCCAGCAGGGCGTACATATAGGCCCCCACGGCATAGAAGGCCACGAAGCCCAGGTCCAGCAGGCCGGCATAGCCCACCACGATGTTCAGGCCCAGGGCCAGAAGCACGTACAACAGGGCCAGGGCCATGATCCGCACCCAGCCCTGGCCGAACTGTTGCGCGATCAGCGGCAGCGCGATCAGCGCCGCGGCTGCCAAGAGGAAGACGACGATGCGGGGGTTCTTCATGTGCAGGCTCCCTCGTGTCAGGCGCGGTCGGCCACACGCTCACCCAGCAGGCCGGAGGGCCTGAGGGTCAGCACCAGGATCAGGGCCACGAAGGCGAAGATGTCAGCGTAGTGGCTGCCCAGCAGGCCCCCCGTGAGGTCACCCAGATAACCCGCCCCCAGCGCTTCGATCAGGCCGAGCAGCACGCCACCCACCATGGCGCCGGCCAGGTTGCCAATGCCGCCCAGCACCGCCGCCGTGAAGGCCTTCAACCCCGGCAGGAAGCCCATCGCGTGCTGCACGGTGCCGTAGTTGGCGGCCCACATCACGCCGGCCACGGCGGCCAGCGCCGCGCCGATGATGAAGGTGGCGGAAATCACCATGTCAGGGCGTACACCCATGAGGGCGGCCACACGCGGGTTCTCGGCCGTGGCCCGCATGGCCCGGCCCAGCTTGGTCTTGTTCACCAGCCACAGCAGCGCCACCAGGATGACCCCAGTGGTCACCAGGATCATGATCTGCACCACGCTGATCACCGGGCCACCCAGGTTGATGGGCTCGCTGGGCAGCAGTATGGGATAGGGCTTGGGGTTGGGCTTCCAGATGATCATCGCCAGCGTCTGCAGCAGCAGGCTCACCCCCATGGCGGTGATCAGCGGCGCCAGGCGCGGCGCGTTGCGCAAGGGCCGGTAGGCCACCTTCTCGATGGCGAAATTGAGCACGGAGCACACCACGATGGCGCACACCAGTGAGATCAGAAGCAAGGCCCAACCCGGCAGGCCTGAGTCGGCCAGCACGGTGACCACGGTCCAGCTGGTCAGGGCGCCGACCATCAGGACTTCGCCGTGGGCAAAGTTGATGAGGTTGATGATGCCGTAGACCATGGTGTAGCCCAGGGCCACCAGCGCGTACATGCTGCCGAGCACCAGGCCGTTGATGATCTGCTGAATGAAGGTTTCCATTGCCAAGGCCTCCCGGGCGTTGTACTTGCTGAACCGGTGGGGCAGCGCATTCCTGCGGCAGGCCATGAGGCATGCCGTCGCGGACTGTCACGCGCTGTGCCCCAAGCCAAAAAGGGCCGGCCCGCGCATATGCCGCGGTGGGGCGCGATTCTAGGGCCCGCGCCGCCTCACTCCGCCCGAGTTGACCCTGCGCAGGTCAGGGGTCCGACTCGCGCGACCGGGCATTGGCCGCACGCAGCTGCGCCAGGCGTTCGGCGATGCGGATCTCCAATCCACGAGGCACCGGTTCGTAGAACTGCTGGTCCGGCATGCCGTCGGGAAGGTAGCGCTCGCCTGCCGCAAAGCCACCGTCCTCGTCGTGGGCGTAGCGGTAGCCCTGACCGTGGCCCAGGGCCTTCATCAGGCCCGTGGGCGCGTTGCGCAGCCGATCCGGCACAGGGCGCGTGCCGTCCGCCTTGACCCAGGCACGCACCGCGTTCCAGGCGGTGTAGACCGCGTTGGACTTCGGTGCCACAGCCAGGTACACAGCAGCCTGTGCGAGTGCCAGCTCGCCCTCGGGGGAGCCCAGGCGCTCGTAGACCTCGGCCGCCTGCAGGCACAGCTGCAGAGCGCGCGGGTCGGCCAGGCCGATGTCCTCGCTGGCCATGCGCAGCAGACGACGCGCCACATAACGCGGATCCACCCCGCCATCGAGCATGCGGGCCAGCCAGTACAGGGCAGCATCGGGGTCCGAGCCACGCACCGACTTGTGCAGCGCCGAAATGGCGTCGTAGAACTGGTCTCCCCCCTTGTCGTAGCGGCGCAGTTGTTCGCCCAGCGCACGTTCCAGCAAAGCCTCGTCCAGCACCTGCGCCGCACCGGCCGCCGCCACCGTGTTGTCATAGGCGTTGAGCAGTCGGCGGGCATCGCCATCGGCATGGGCCACCAGGCGGGTGGCCGCCTCGGCCGTGAGGGGCGGCGCTTCAAGCAGGCCCTGTGCCCGCTGGAGCAGTTGCCGCAGCTCCGCTTCATTCAAGGGCTTGAGCACATGCACGGTGGCACGCGACAGCAGCGCAGAATTCACCTCGAACGACGGGTTCTCCGTGGTGGCCCCGATGAAGGTGAACAGGCCACTCTCCACGTGCGGGAGGAAGGCGTCCTGCTGCGCCTTGTTGAAGCGGTGTACCTCGTCAACGAACACCAGGGTACGCTGGCCGGTCGCCCGGGCAAGTTGTGCCTGCTCCACCGCTTCGCGGATGTCCTTCACGCCCGCCAGCACGGCCGACAACACGATGAACCGCGCGTCCACCGCCCCGGCCATCAGTCGCGCCAGCGTGGTCTTGCCCACCCCGGGCGGCCCCCACAGGATCATCGAATGCAGACGGTGCGCCTCGAAAGCCACACGCAGCGGCTTGCCCGGGCCCAGCAGATGCGACTGCCCGATCACCTCATCCAGGGAGGCCGGACGCAGGCGCTCGGCCAGGGGCGCACCGGGCATCGCGGCGCCCGACAGCCCGGACGGAGAGTTCACAGGCCCGGTACCGGCCAAGTCGTCATCGAACAGCGATCCCGCCATTCCTGCTCACTGCTCGATCAGATCGGCCCCGGACGGCGGCGAGAAGCGGAACTGCTCCGTTGGCACGGCCGCATTCGCCTTGAAGTCCGGAAACTGCAGCAGCGAGCGCTGGCCAAAGTGATCCAGGATCTCCAGCGCTGCCAGCTCTTTGCCCCGAAACCCCACCCGCATGGTCTGGATGGTGCCGTCACGCTGGCGCGGTGTGGCCTGCGCCCAGTCCAGGCCGTCCTTGGACGGTTGCGCCGAGAGTTCGAAGTCCTGGTCCAGGTTGCCGCCTGCCAGCAAGGCGGCCGGCGTGGCGCCCAGGGCCTGCGTCAACTTGCGCACACTGACCTGGTTCAGTTCGGGGTCGTGCATCCAGACCCGCTGCCCATCGGCGACGATGGTCTGCTCGAAGGGCTTGGCATACACAAAGCGAAAGCGGTTGGGGCGCTGGAACTCGAAGACGCCCTGCGATACCTTGCGGCGCTTGCCGTCTGGAGAGGTCACGGTCTGCGTGAAGCGGCCCTGACCGCTGCGCACGTTCTGCACAAAGTCGCGCAACGCGGCCACCGGGTTGGCCCATGCCGCTGACGGCCCAGCAAAGCCGCCCACCGCCAAGGCGGCCAGGAACACGCGCCGGGTCCAGGTGGTCGACTCTGGGGCTACGCTGAGCGGCTGCAGATGGTCAGACATCGCCCGCCCTCACTCGGCCCTGGGGGGCACCAGGAGGTCCCGGTTGCCATTGGTGGCCATGGACGACACCACGCCGGACTGCTCCATCTGCTCCAGCAGGCGGGCCGCACGGTTGTAGCCGATGCGCAGATGACGCTGCACCAGCGAGATCGAGGCCCGGCGGTGCTGCAGCACCACAGCCACGGCCTGGTCGTACATGGGGTCGTTCTCGCCGCTGGCGCCCGCGCCGCCCTCGCCTGCTGCCGCGTCACCGCCCTCGCCATCCAAGGTGCCACCCTCGAGGATGCCCTCGATGTAGTTCGGCTCCCCCTGAGACTTGAGGTACTCCACGACGCGGTGCACCTCTTCGTCGCTGACAAACGCGCCGTGCACGCGCACCGGCACGCCCGTGCCCGGCGCCAGGTACAGCATGTCGCCCTGCCCCAGGAGGGCCTCGGCGCCCTGCTGGTCCAGGATGGTGCGGCTGTCGATCTTGCTGTTCACCTGGAAGCTCAGCCGAGTGGGGATGTTGGCCTTGATCAGGCCCGTGATCACGTCCACGCTGGGCCGCTGCGTGGCCAACACCAGGTGGATGCCGGCGGCACGCGCTTTTTGTGCGAGACGGGCGATCAACTCCTCGATCTTCTTGCCCACCACCATCATCAGATCGGCCAGCTCGTCGATCACCACCACGATAAAGGGCAGCCGCTCCAGCGGCTCGGGCTCCTCGGGCGTGAGGCTGAAGGGGTTGGGGATCTTCTGCCCGGCCTGCGCGGCCTCGTCGATCTTGCGGTTGAAGCCGGAGAGCTGACGTACGCCCATACGGCTCATCAGCTTGTAGCGACGCTCCATCTCGCCCACGCACCAGTTCAGCGCGTTGCCGGCTTGCTTCATGTCCGTGACCACCGGACACAACAGGTGCGGGATGCCCTCGTAGACGCTCATCTCCAGCATCTTGGGGTCGATGAGGATGAGCCGCACATCGCGGGCCTCGGCCTTGTAGAGCAGGCTCAGGATCATGGCGTTGATGCCCACGCTTTTGCCCGAGCCCGTGGTGCCGGCCACCAAGCACTGCGGCATCTTGGCCAGGTCGGCCACCACGGGCGCGCCCACGATGTCCTTGCCCAGGCCCATGGTCAGCATGGATGCAGCATCGGCATACACCTGAGACCCCAGGATCTCGGCCAGCCGGATGGACTGCCGACGCGCGTTGGGCAACTCCAGGGCCATGGTGGACTTGCCGGGAATCGTCTCGACCACACGCACACGCATCAAGCTGAGGGAGCGCGCCAGGTCGGTGGCGAGATTCACCACTTGCGAGCCCTTCACGCCCGTGTCCGGCTCGATCTCGTAGCGCGTAATCACAGGCCCGGGCGTGGCCGCCACCACCCGCACCACGACGCCAAAGTCACCCAGCTTCTTCTCGATCAGCCGAGACGTCATTTCAAGCGACTCTGCGGTCACCGACTCCTGCCGGGCCGGGGCGGCGTCCAGCAGGTCCACCTGCGGCAGTCGGGTGTCGGCCAGTTCGACGAACAAGGGCTTCTGCCGCTCCTTGGCAACCCGGTCGGACTTGGGCACGTCCACCACCACGGGCTCGATGAAGATGGGTGCCGGTGGCGGCACGGTCATCTGCTCCTGCACCTCGAACTCGCGCTCGCGCAGGGCCTGCTCACCAATGCGGGCATCCTCCTCACGCTCGCGCTTTTCCAGACGGCGCTCGCGCAGGCTGTCCAGCCACTCGCCCAGCCTGTCGGCCACCGTCATCCAGGAGAAGCCCAGCGCGAGGGCTGAACCCGTGACCAGCATCGCAATCCAGAAGACGCCCGATCCGGCAAACCCCAGCCACTTCATGGACAGCTGCCCCAGGGCGTGACCCAGCACGCCCCCCGCCGGCCCCGGCAGCAAAGTCTCCCAGCGGTACAGGCGCGTCCACTCCAGGGCGCAGCTGGCACCGATGAGCAGCGCCAGGCCCAGCCAGAAGATCAGGCGGTGCCGCCCGTCCGGGGGCGCGATGGCCGCTGGTCCGTCCTGAGAGCCCCATCGCATGGACAGCTCCCCAAGCCAGCGCCGCAAGGCCACCAGCCACAGCCACCACACGGAAAACCCGAAAAGGAAGAAGGCCAGGTCCGCGAACCAGGCCCCCGCCCGGCCCACCTTGTTGTGCAGCGCGGCGCCGGCCAGACCCGAGGTCGAGAAACCGGGGTCCGACGCATGGTGCGTCCACAGCGCCAGAGCGCTGAGCAGCATCAGCACCCCCCAGGCCACCAGCCCCAGGCCCACCAGGCGAGAAGTCAGGCCCTGTGGTGAGGCAACCCCCGCTGTTTCAGCGCCACGCGGGCCGATGCCGTCAGCGCGCAGGGATCCAAGCGGGAAGGTCATCCAATCATTGTGGCGCAGGTCGGTGCTGCGATCGGCCGACTCAGCGCTCTAGAAGCCAGGGCCCCTGGACAGCGGCGGTCAAACCTCGAGCAGGTGGTCGCGGATGACGACCGTGCCGTTCTCCCGGGTCTGGATGGCGCCACGCTCCTCCAGGTCCTTCATCACACGGCTGACCATCTCGCGGGACGCGCCGACGATCTTGGCCACGTCCTGGCGATTGACCCGGCGGTTGATCAAGCGAATGCCGTCTTCGACCTCCGACATGTTGAGCAACGCGCCGGCCACCCGCCCGTAGACGTCCAGCAACGCCAGCGACTCGATCTGGCGGTTGGCATGGCGCAAGCGCCGCACCAGACCATGCATGACGGCGTAAGCGAGGCTGGCGTTCCCGGGCAGGCAACGCTCGAAGAAGGCTCGGGTCAAGACGAGCGCGTCGGACTGCAACTCGGTACGCACCGTGGCGGAATGAGGCTCGTTGTCGATCATGCTCATCTCGCCCACATAGTCGCCGGCCTTCAATACCGCGAGAATGACTTCGCGCCCCCGCTGGTCTGAAGTCAGCACGCGGGCCCGGCCGGTAAGCAGGATGATCAACTCATCGCTCTTGTGTCCCTGCTCGACCATGACTTCGCCCCGCCGGTATCGACGCTTGATGACGTTCTCGGCCACCGTTAGCGCCTGGTCTGGCGTGAGCAAGGAAAACAGCGGAACCCGGCGGATCAGGTCCAGGTTCGAAATCATCGACATGCAATGCGCCCCCTGAAGCCGGCTTCGCCGCCCCGCCCGATGGGAAGAAGCGACCAGGAAACTCGGCAGAACGCCAATTTTGAGGGGATGCCTCTGAACCCTTGGCCGAGATTTCATGCTGTCTGCGGGCAAAATTTCACACATCTTCACGCTCGAAAGACCAGTTCATGTCCACGCAAGCACAACACGCGCAGCTCCTGATCCTCGGGTCAGGGCCTGCCGGCTACACCGCAGCCATCTACGCAGCACGCGCCAACCTCAAGCCCGTGCTGATCACGGGCATGGCCCAGGGCGGCCAGCTCATGACCACCACCGAAGTCGACAACTGGCCCGCAGATGTCCAGGGCGTCATGGGACCCGACCTGATGCAGCGCTTTCTGCAACACGCCGAGCGCTTCCAGACCCAGATCCTCTTTGACCACATCCACACGGTTGACTTGAGCAAGCGCCCCTTCACGCTGACGGGTGACTCCGGCACCTACACCTGCGACGCGCTGATCCTCGCCACCGGAGCGAGCGCCAAGTACCTGGGCCTGCCCAGCGAGACAGCTTTCATGGGGCGCGGAGTCAGCGGCTGCGCCACCTGCGACGGGTTTTTCTACCGCAACCAGGAAGTGTGCGTGGTGGGAGGCGGCAACACCGCGGTGGAGGAGGCGCTGTACCTGTCCAACATCGCCAGCAAGGTGCATCTGGTTCACAGGCGTGACAAGTTCCGTGCCGAGGCCATCATGATCGACAAGCTCATGGCCCAGGTAGCCGCTGGCAAGATGGAATTGCATCTTTGGCAAACCCTGGACGAGGTGCTGGGCGACGCGACAGGCGTCACCGGCGTGCGTTTGCGCTCCACCCAAACCAACGAAACCCGAGACCTGTCGCTCAAGGGTTGCTTCATCGCTATCGGTCACCAGCCCAATACCGACATCTTCAAGGGACAGCTTGAGATGAAGGACGGCTACATCGTCACCCGCTCCGGGCTGGCCGGCATGGCCACCATGACCAGCGTGCCCGGGGTGTTTGCCGCCGGTGACGTACAGGACCACGTGTACCGGCAAGCGATCACCAGCGCAGGCACCGGCTGCATGGCCGCGCTGGACGCCCAGCGCTTTCTGGAGCAAGAGGCCGCCTGAGCGGGGGCTTTTTGGCCTACAATCGCAGGCTTTGCCGGACTTGGCATGACGCATGTTCAATGCGTCGCCACGGGCGGTGATCAATTCCAAGAGTTGGGGCCCGCAGGCCCGAACAGCGTCAACCCCGGGCTGCACCAGCCCGGTCAACCAGAGAGGGCCTGGCCCTCTCGCAGCGGAGCAGCCTCATGGCACGCGTCTGTCAAGTCACGGGTAAGGGCCCGATGGTGGGGAACAATGTGTCCCACGCCAACAACAAGACCAAGCGCCGGTTCCTTCCGAACCTGCAGTACCGTCGTTTCTGGGTCGAGAGCGAGAACCGTTGGGTGCGCCTGCGCATTTCCAACGCCGCGCTGCGACTGATCGACAAGGTTGGCATTGACCAGGTCGTCGCCGACCTGCGTGCCAAGGGTGAAATCTAAGGCGGGCTGCCCGCACGGAGACTGACATGGCCAAAGGTGGACGCGAAAAGATCAAGCTGGAGTCGACGGCCGGAACCGGCCACTTCTACACGACCAACAAGAACAAGAAGACCACGCCCGAAAAGCTGGAGTTTCTGAAGTTCGACCCCAAGGCACGCAAGCACGTGCTCTACAAGGAAATGAAGCTGAAGTGATGGAGTTTCCGGCGCTGTTGTGGCGCCGGGCTCAGCTCACAACTGCTCAAGCTGGCAGTTGAACCAACAAAAAACCCGCCAGCGGCGGGTTTTTTCATTGCCGCAGCGCAGAACGTCAGGCCTGCGCAGCGCGCAGGTTGCGCGAGAAGTCCTGCAAGGAGGCGATACCGCTTTCCTCGGCGCGTTTGCACCAAGCCTGGAGATCGACCACCAACTGCTCGGCCGAGACGTTGGTGCGCGTCCAGAGTTGGCGCAGCTCTTCACGCATGGTCACGAACTTGGCCAGCGCCGGGCTTTGCTCGACCGCCTGCTCGAGTTCGGGCTTGATCCCTTGGGGGATCTTGTCGGCGTCACGGTGGAGCCAGCGGCGGGCCAGTCTCATCTGCGCGAAGCGCGCAGAACCCTGCCCGCCCTGCGCCTTCAAGCGTTCCAGCTCTGCACCCACGGCCTGGCGCACGGCCTTCGCGTACTGGGCCATGACCTCATAGCGGTTGGCGATCACCGCCTCCAAGGTCTTGTTGTCTGCAACGGGCTTGATGGCACCCAGCCGCAATTGCGGCGGCGTCTTGCGCACGGTGGCCAGCCCCAGGGTCTCCATGATGCGGATGTAGAGCCAGCCGATATCGAATTCGTAGGGCTTGACCGACAGCTTGGCCGAGGTGGGGTAGGTGTGGTGGTTGTTGTGCAACTCCTCACCCCCGATGATGATGCCCCACGGTGAAATGTTGGTGGAGGCATCCACCGCCTCGAAGTTGCGGTAGCCCCAGTAGTGACCAATGCCGTTGATGATGCCGGCCGCGGTGATGGGAATCCAGATCATCTGCACGGCCCAGATGGTCACGCCCGCGGCACCGAAGAGAGCCACGTTCACGATCATCATCAAGGCCACACCTTGCCAAGAGTAGGGGGTATAGAGATGGCGCTCGATCCAGTCGTCAGGCGTGTTGTGACCGTACTTGGTCAGAGTTTCCTGGTTCTTGGCCTCGGCACGGTACAGCTCCGAGCCCTTCCAGAACACGGTATCGATGCCGCGTGTGACGGGGCTGTGCGGATCATCTTCCGTTTCACACTTCGCGTGGTGCTTGCGGTGGATGGCCACCCACTCCTTGGTCACCATACCCGTGGTCAGCCACAGCCAGAACCGGAAGAAATGCGAGGGGATCGCGTGCAACTCGAGTGAGCGATGGGCCTGGGCGCGGTGCAGGAAGATCGTGACCGCTGCAATGGTGATGTGGGTGAACACCAAGGCGACCACCACCAACTGCCACCAGCTGGCACCCAGCAGGCCATGGGACAACAAGTTCACGAGACCGTCGTGAATCGTCCAAAAAAAATCCATCCTTCACCCTCTATGCCGAAGCCCGGCTTGTACGACCCATTGTAGGAGGCGACCCCGCCTTTGGATCATGACCTTGAGCGGACAGGTGGCGCAACCCGCCAGACAGAGCCCCAGAAGTACCGATGATTTGATGACCGTCAAACCAGCCTGTGCACGACCGAAGACCGTGGATTCAGCGCCTGCGCCACACCGCGGCGAAGAAGCCATCGGTCTGGTGCAGATGGGGCCACAACCTCAGGTAGCCGTTGCTGTCCAGGCTCTCGGCCGCGGGCAGGCGGGCCTCAGCGAGCACGTCCTTGACCGCGAGAGGCTCAAACTGCGACGCGTGGGCACTGGAGAAGGCCTGCGCAATGTCCTCGTTCTCACTCTTGAGCAGGCTGCAGGTACCGTAGACCAAACGCCCCCCGGGGCGCAGAAGCCTGGCGGCAGACGCCAGGATCCTTGCCTGAAGATCCTGCAATTCCAAGAGAGAAGCCGGTGACTGCCGCCACTTGAGATCGGGATTGCGCCGCAGGGTCCCCAGACCCGAGCAGGGCGCATCCACCAGCACGCAATCGATCTTGCCCTCGAGGCGGCGTATGCGCTCATCACGTTCATGGGCGATGCGGACCGGATGCACATTCGACAGGCCGCTGCGCGCCATGCGGGGCTTCAGCGCGGCCAGCCGGTGGTCAGAGGTGTCCAGTGCGTACAGCCGGCCGGTGCTGCGCATCATGGCGCCGAGCGCGAGGGTCTTGCCGCCGGCACCGGCGCAGAAGTCCACCACCATCTGTCCGCGACCGGCGCCGGCGAGCAGGGCCAGAAGCTGGCTGCCCTCGTCCTGCACCTCCACCTCGCCCTGGACGAAGGCCGGCACCGTTGTCAGGGCGGGCTTGCCCTGGATCCGCAGCCCCCATGGTGAATAGGGCGTGACCTGCGCGGTGATGCCCGCATCGGCCAGCGCCTGCTGCGCCTGCTCACGCCCGGTCTTGAAGGTGTTGACGCGCAAATCCAGGGGCGCCGGTTGATCCAGTGCCTCCACCAAGGCCCAGAAGCCTTCGGTGCCGAGGTCCTGCATGAGCGGCGCGGCCACCCACTCGGGCAGGTTGTGGCGCAGCTTGTCAGACAGGCTGGACAAGGCCACACGGCGCACATCCCCAAGCCATGCGGCTTCCTGCGGGGACAAGCCGCGCTGGAGATAGCCATGATCGCCCTGCCAGGCCAGTAAAACCAAGCGCCGCTCCAGCGGGCCCACGCCGCTTTGGGCCAGGTGCTGCAACTGGAGCCGGCGTCTGAGCACGGTATAGGCCGTCTCAGCGAGCGTATGGCGCTCCCGGGGCCCCAGCGCACGATGCGTCTTGAAGAAGGTGGAAACCAATCGGTCGGCGGGCTGGTCCAGCCGAAGGACGGCTTGCAGCAGGGAGGTGGTGAGGTCGATCAAGGCGCCAGGATGCATCGGTCGATTATCCCGGCCCGCGTGCCCAACACTAACAAGTCTGACGCGCAGGGAGGCTGCAAGTGACCCAGCTTGGGCCCACACCGCGGGCCGGCTTCGAGTGCACTGCCACGCCTGACGCGCGGAAGGTGGTGCCCACTGAATTAGCATCCTGGGCCTGTCGATCCTTCACACCGCGACAAGACGCGCTTGCCACGGCCTTCGAGCAAAGCCTCCGGCAAGACGGCAGGGACACAAAACACAAGGAGTCCATGATGATCTCATCCGCCATCGCACGGCATCGACGAAGCCTGGTACGCCTTGCGGCTGTTTGGTCCACCGCTGCAGCCGGCTTGTTGGGCATCGGGGCCGCGGCCCAGGCCCAGGTGCCGGCCCCCAACACGACCGCAACGCAAACCGCGCCAACTGCACCCGTCTTCACGATTGGGGTGCTGCCCAACGTCAGTGCGCGGCTGATCCTCTCAAGCTACCAGCCCATGCGCGAGTACTTCGAGCGCGAGCTCAAGCAGCGGGTGGAGATCGCCACGGCGCCGGACTTCCGCAGCTTCAGCGAGCAGACCCTCAAGGGCGAGTACCAGATGGTCATCATCGCCCCGAATCTGGGGCGCGTGGCGCAGTTGGACGCCCAATGGGACCCGCTGGCCATCTACGAACCCAGGATTCCAGGCGTTGCCGTTTCTCTGGCGACCAACGCCGACAACTCACCCGCGCAGCTCAAGGGCAAAGCCCTGGCTCTGGCCAATCCGCAGTCCCTGGTAGCGTTGGTGGGCCTGCAGTGGCTGCGCACGCAAGGGCTGCAGGTGGGCAGCGACTTCAACACCGTGGTGGCCGCCAACGACGACAGCCTGGGCGCCATGCTGCGCAGCGGCGAGACGCCCTGGGCGATCATGAGCATGGGCGAGTTCAGAGCCAAGCCTGAGGGCCTGCGTCAGAGCCTGCGCATCGTGCACGAGTTCGCGCGGCTTCCCGGGTTCTACGTGATGGGCAATCCCAAACTCTTGGCACCCGTGCGCCAGCGGCTTCGCTCACTGATGCTGCAGTTCCCGACGACGGACGACGGCAAGCGCTTCTTCGCCCTGTCAGGCTTTGCCAACATCCGGGAGATCACGGATGCAGACCTGAAGTTTGTCGACCCGTTCAACGACATCACGCGCAAGGCGCTGAACCTGCGGCCTTGACGGGTGAGAAGTCTCACCGGCCGTGCGCCCAGAGTCATGTGGAGCATGAAGCCCATGACAGGCATGAGGGGTCAGGCAGCGTGATGGGCCTGTGGAGCCGCTTGCGTTTCCGGGACCGTCTGCTGCTGGTCGGCTTCGCCCTGATGATGCTGATGCTCCTGGCTTTGGCCGGGGGTGCCTCCACCCTGGTGGACCGCCACCTGCGGGTGGAATTGCAGACACGGGCCCAGCAGATGACGCCGCTGTTCAACGCGGCGCTCGGTGCACCGATGGCCCAGCGCGACTACGCGTCGGTGGCCGCGATCGTGGAAGAGATTCGCGGCTCACGGGAGCTGGTCTACATGGATGTGCTCGACACCGCGGGGCGGCCCATCACCGCACGGTCCCCGGCTGCAACGGCTTCTGGCGGTACCCCACCAACCGCCGACACCCTGCCCTTCAGCACGCCCCTGGAATTGGCCGGCCAGCGGCTGGGAAGCGTGGAGTTCGGCCTGTCGCGCAGAACCATCGACCAGACCCGGCTGTCCATCCTGAAGGGCATTGCACTGCTGAGTGCGGCAACGCTGGCCGTGTTCGGGGTGGCGGTGACGCTGCTGGGCATGGCGGTGACGCGCCCCTTGAAGTCCTTGATCACTGCAGCACGCGACATCCAGGCGGGCCACTATGAGGTCGAACTGGCCACCACCCGACAGGACGAGTTCGGCGTCCTGATGAAGACCTTCAGCAAGATGACGCAGGAGATCCAGCGCAAGGTCTCGGAGCTGGTCCACAGCGAGGGCCTTCAGAGGCGCTATCTGCAGCAATCCACCGCAGCGTTGCAAGAAGCACAGGCCGCCAACCGTGTGAAGGCGGAGTTCATCGCCAACATGAGCCATGAGATCCGGACCCCCATGAACTCCATCATGGGCTACGCAGACCTGCTGAAGCTGACGCCGCTGGGCCCGCAGCAAGCGGCCTATGTCGCCAGGCTGCAGCAGTCCGGCGCGGCGATGCTGGCCTTGATCAACGACATCTTGGACTTCTCCCGCATCGAGGCGGGCCAGCTCAAGAGCGGCGCCGAGCGCTTCAACCTGCACCAGCTGATCGACACGGTCTGTGGGCTGTTCATGCCGGCCCTTCAGGAGAAGGGCCTGATCCTGGAGAGCAGCATCGAGGCGGGTATACCCGCCTGGGTGGTGTGCGACCGGCTGCGGCTGCAGCAGGTGCTGCTCAACCTGCTGGGCAATGCGGTGAAGTTCACCCTCCAGGGCCAGATCAACGTGGAGGTGCGGCGAGTTGAAGCACCGCCCGCCCAAAACGGTACTGGTGAACCCCCTCTGCTGCTGAGGATGGCCGTGCGCGACACCGGCATCGGCATCGCACCAGAGCAGCTCGAGCAGGTGTTTCAGCCCTTCGCGCAGGCCGACGGCTCGATCACCCGCCGATTTGGTGGCACGGGCCTGGGGCTGTCGATCTCGCGCTCGTTGGCGGAGCTGCTGGGCGGCCGCCTCGAGGTGCGCAGCGAACTGGGCGTGGGGTCGGAGTTCGCGCTCGTCTTTCCCTGCGCGCCAGCGCCAGCGCCAGCGGAAGATACAGGGCCCACGGCGGCACCAACGGCAGGCGCGACGGACCTGTTGGCTCCACGAGAAGAGCCGGTTGCGGCCCCCGGTT
>CAISJH010000696.1 GCA_903885585.1 uncultured beta proteobacterium | reverse complement strand
TGTCCTCGACGCTGGCGGGCGGGTACAGCAGGCCGTTGGACGGCACGGCCAGCCCGGTGGCGTTGCTCACGGCCGTGCTCTCGATGCTGGGCTTGGAGCCGTCCAGGAAGCTGTTGAACATCTTGGGGTTCAAGCCGCCACGCGCGGCCTGCTCGGGCGTGAGGCCGTAGAAGCCCCACACCGTCTCGGGCGTGGACTCGCAGAAGTGCGGCAACCACTTGTGCCCGCGCCCGGCCGCCACGACAGGGAAGCCGCAGGTGCGCGCCCAGTCCACCAGGTCGCAGATCATGGCCGGCTGGTCGCCATAGGCCAGCGAATAGACCACGCCGGCCTGCGCCGCGCGCCGCGCCAGCAGCGGCCCGCAGAAGGCATCGGCCTCCACCGTCACGTTCACCACATGCTTGCCGTGGGCGAAGGCCTCCAGACAGTGGTCCACCGCAGCAATCGGGTGGCCGGTGCACTCCACCACGATGTCGATGGCCGGGTGCGAGACGAGTGCGCGCCAGTCCTCGCCCACGTGCGTGCTGCCGTCCTTCAAAGCGGCGTCCAGCGAGGCGGCCTGCGTGCGCTGCGCCTCCCAGCCCACGCGCGCCAGGTTGGCCCGGGCTGTGTCGGGCGACAGGTCGGCAATGCCCACCAGGTGCACGCCGGGTGTGCGGGGTACCTGCGACAGGTACATGGATCCGAACTTACCGGCCCCGATCAGGCCGACACGGATGGGCCGCCCCTCGGCGGCGCGTTGCTGGAGTTGGCGATGCAGGCTCATGGAGTCGGCTTTCTTGTCAGGGGCGTAGGCCTCGTCGGGGCGGGCGTTGTGTGCAGTTGGGGGCAGATCGTGTCAGGGCCGCCGGCTCAGAGCCTGTGAATCATTCCGGCGCGTCCTAGCGGGCGTGCGGGGATATTTCACAGGCTCTCAGCGCAGCACCTGGCTGGCCTCGGCGGCGCGGATCAGGGCCTGCCCATCGCCCTCCAGCAGGAAGCCTTCGGACTGCGCGCGTGCGACGGCGCGCTTGACCGCTTCCACGTAGCCGGCGTGGTCGCGGTAGCGCTCCTGCAGCGAAGGGCGCGGGTCACCGGCTGTCTCGCGTTCGGCCTTGGTGCGGGCGAATGGGATCATCCCGCCCACGTAATTGCAGATCTGCCCGGCGTGGAAGGGGCGCTCGCCGCCGGCGGTGACGTTCCAGCCCAAGTAGGTGCCCAGGGGGGCGTCCAGCAGCACCACAGGCACGCCGCCCAGCTCGTTGCCGTCGGCATCCACCTTCGGTGCCAGCATCTTCAGCACCTGGCGGATGCGCGGGGGCGCCAGCGACGGCACACCCGAGCCGTCCACGGCATTGAAGCCAGGGCCCCAGTCGAGGTCGTGCACCGGCATGATGAAGTCGGCCTCCGGAATCGTGGACCGCAGCCCTGGCAGTGTCGGGAAGCCGATGCCCTTCTTGTGCGCCTCGCCCAACTGGCCCGCCGCCAGCGTCGGATAGCGGCTGGCCGGCGGTGGAGTCCCCTTCACCACCCACTGGCGGAAGTGGTGGCGGATCGCGTTCACAGTCTGGGCGTGCGGCACCGGGTTGGCCGGCAGCATGCCGGTGCCGAAGTTGTTGCCCGGACACATCGGCCCGCTCTTGGGCAGCGCAACACCCGGCAGGCTGGTGTCGAAACCCCCTGCGCCGCCGCCGTGGTTGGAGCTGGCGATGTAGTAGCGCCGCACGTTGTCCGGCAGGGGCAGGTC
>CAISJH010000695.1 GCA_903885585.1 uncultured beta proteobacterium | reverse complement strand
CTGCACTACGAGACCTACGGCACGCTCAACGCCGAGCGCTCCAACGCGGTACTGGTGTGCCACGCGCTGAACGCCAGCCACCATGTGGCCGGCACCTATGCAGGGCAGGCGCGCAGCGAAGGCTGGTGGGACAACCTGGTGGGCCCGGGCAAGCCCCTGGACACCGACCGTTTCTTCGTCATCGGCGTCAACAACCTGGGATCCTGCTTCGGCTCCACCGGGCCCATGCACCTCAATCCGGCCACGGGCCGCGTCTGGGGCGCCGACTTTCCCGTGGTGACGGTGGAAGACTGGGTCGACGCACAGGCCCGCTTGTTGGAGCGTCTGGGCATCACGCAACTGGCCGCCGTGCTGGGTGGCAGCCTCGGGGGCATGCAGGCGCTGAGCTGGACGCTGCGTCACCCGCAGCGCGTGCGCCACTGCGTGGCCGTGGCCACGGCGCCCAACCTCTCGGCCCAGAACATCGCCTTCAACGAGGTGGCCCGCCGCGCCATCGTCACCGACCCCGACTTCCACGGCGGCCACTTCTACGCCCACGGCGTGGTGCCGAAGCGCGGCCTGCGTGTGGCGCGCATGATCGGCCACATCACCTACCTGTCGGACGATGCGATGGAACAGAAGTTCGGCCGCGCACTGCGCGCCGCCGAGCTCGCCTACAGCACGCAGGACATCGAGTTCCAGATCGAGAGCTACCTGCGCCACCAGGGCGACAAGTTCAGCGAGTACTTCGACGCCAACACCTACTTGCTGATCACCCGCGCCCTGGACTACTTCGACCCGGCGGCCGAGCACGGCGGTGACCTCGCCCGCGCCTTTGCCGCAGCGCGCGACTGCCGCTTCTTGCTCGTGAGCTTCAGTACCGACTGGCGCTTTCCGCCCGCACGCTCACGCGAGATCGTCAAGGCCCTGGTGGACAACCGCATCGAGGTCAGCTACGCCGAGATCGATGCCCCCCACGGCCACGATGCCTTCCTGCTGGACGATGCCCGTTACCACCGGGTGGTGCGGGCTTACTTCGAGCGAATGGGCCTTGCGCCAGGGGCCGCCGCACGGGCGCAGCTCTCCCGTGACGACGGACTGACCCTGCTGCCTGCGGCAGATTCGGGGAGCGGCCGCAAAGCCGGCGTGTCGAAAGACCAGGACAGTCCCGCAGATGATGGGGGCGGAGATGGGGGTGGCGGTGAGTGAGCGCCGAGACCTCGAGCTGATCGCCCGCCTGGTGCCCCCCGGTTCACGCGTGCTGGACCTGGGTTGCGGTACGGGCGAGATGCTGGCCTACCTGCGCGACACGCGCGGCTGCACTGGCTACGGCATCGAGATCGACGACGCCAACGTCCACGCCTGCGTGCAGCGCGGCGTCAACGTGGTGCAGCTCAATCTGGAAGAGGGCCTGGCGCTGTTTGACGATCGCAGCTTCGACGTCGTGCTGCAGTTGGAGACTTTGCAGCACCTGCGCAACACCGAGCGCATGCTGCGCGAGACCGCGCGCGTGGGCCGCATCGGCATTGTGAGTTTTCCCAACTTTGCGCACTGGCCCAACCGCCTGAGCGTGGTGCGGGGGCGTATGCCGGTGACCAAGGCGCTCCCGTACGAGTGGTACGACACGCCCAACATCCGCGTGGGCACGTTTGCCGACTTTGAAGTGTTGGCGCGCAAGACAGGCTTGACCGTGACCGACAGCTTTGGCATCCAACAGGGCCAAGAAGTGCGCACCTGGCCCAACCTGCGCGCCAGCGTGGCGGTGTTCCGCTTCGAGCGCGGGTGAGCCCCGCTCGGTTGCGCAGGCTGTCGCCATGAACGGTGCCGCGCTCGACTGGCCGCGTGTGCGCGCCGCCTTCGACCGCATCGCGGAGCTGGACCGACCCGAGCGCGAACCCGAGCTTGCCGCGCTGACCGACGCTGCGGTGGCCACCGAAGTGCGCGCGCTGCTCGCCCACCACGACGCCGACCCGGACGGGCTGCTGAAGCGTCCGGTGCTGGCCGCAGGACCTGTCCACTGCCGCCCGTCAGGTCTACCTGGCCGACAGCCTGGCCCAGGTCCATCAGGCGCGGGGTCACAGCGACGCCGCGCAGTCCAGCAGCGACCGGGCGCGCTCGTTGGCCGAAGATCTGTGCGTTCGCCAGCCCGACAGCGCGGCGGCGCTCACGGCCTTGCAGGTCGCTCGCCTCACCCCCGTGCGCGGGGGCGTCCAGGTCGCCGCTGCGAGGCTCTCAGGCGATCCAAACGCTGCCCAGGCTGCACAGAGCGCCGCAGTGACTGCCGCCTGGCAAGCCGTGCACGATCTGCAGCAGGACATGGACGCCCTGGTGCAGCGCCGGCGACTCGAGGACCACGACTTCGCCTGGCAGCTGCAGGACCTGCCGGTCTGGGCGCAGCGGCTCCAGCCGGTGTCGGGTCCGCCCGCCTGAACACCTGTCCACCACCTCTTCACCTCACCGGCCATGACCCAGGTTCCTTCCTCCTTTGCCGAGGCTGACGCCTTGGACTTCTGGCCTTCCAGCGGCTTCACCCTGCTGCAACGAGATGCGCGTGGCTGGATGGTGCCCACCGATGCCTGGCTGGCGCGCTTTCTGGCGCGGCCCGAGCTGGCACTGGTGCCGGAGTCCTGCGCCGCCGAGGCTGCGCTGCACCAGGCCTTGCAGCAGGCACCCCGCGCCATGGTGGATGAGGGGCAGATCAAGGCCCTGGCCGACGAGGACGCGCGCGCCAACTACCGGCTGTTTCTGGGCTTTCGCGACCGCCTGCTGCAGGCGGGCACGCTGGAGGCCTGCTATCTGGGCCTGTTCCGCCAGGGGGTGACCAACACGCCTCCCCTGTTCATCGACATCCTGGCCCAGGCCATCGTGCGCAATGTGCTGGACGGCTGCCGCGAGGCTCTGCTGGCGCGTGCAGGCGAACTGCTGTTCCGCACCCAGCGCATCAGCACCGAGGGCGGACAGGCGCTGGCCGGCGACCGCGAGGTGCTGGACATGCTCAATCAGACGGGCGGCTTTGGCGACCTGGGCCGGCTGCTCGCGCAAGCCCAGGCTCCCCTGCGCAGCATGAAGCTGGAAGTGCTGGGCGCCGACAACGAGACCGACTACTGGGCTGCCGATGACCGCCACCGGCACCTGCTGGACCTGCGGCACGAGCTTCATCAAGACCTGGGCCACGGCATCCACTTCAAGTTGAAGAACGCCCGCTCTGGGCTGCAGGCGCTGGCCCTGGTGCTGCAGCGCTGGGTGGCCCACCTGCTGGGGGTGGAGGTGCACATCGAGCCCCTGGCGAGCGTGGACGACACGCAGTGGCGCTGGCACGTGGGGCTGGACGTGCAATCCACCGCCCTGCTCAACGACCTGTACCTTGGCATGGACGTTGAGCCCGCGCGCATGCAACGCCTGATCAGCCTGTTTCGCCTGCAGTTTGCCAACCCGCAGGAGATGCGCGCCGACGTGGCCGGCAAGCCGGTCTACCTGGGCTTGGCCATGAACGAGGAGCAGGTGCTGCGCCTCAAGCCCCAGAACCTGCTGCTGAACCTGCCGCTGACGCGTGAGGTGTAGGCTGCCAAAGATTGACGACGAGGACGGAAAGTTGACCTATGAAATGGATGCGATGCCGCCTGGACGGGCGGGAGGCCTGGGGGAGCGTGGAGGGCGACGAGTTGCGGGTGCACGAGGGCAGCCTCTTTGACAGCCCCCGCCCCACGGGCGAGCGCTGGCCTCTGGGCCAGGTACAAGCGCTGATGCCCTGCCAGCCCCGCACCATGCTGGGCCTGTGGAACAACTTTCAGGCCTTGGCCCAGAAGAACGGCTGGGCGAAGCCCGCCGAGCCGCTCTACTTTTTGAAGGCGCCGGGCAGCTGGACGGGCCCCGGCACGACCATACCGGCCCCGCCGCCTGAGGTGGGGCGCATCGCCTACGAGGGTGAGCTCGCGGTGGTGATCGGCCGGCGCGCCAGCCGCGTGACGGTGGACGACGCACCGGCGCACATCTTTGGCTACACCTGCGCCAACGATGTGACGGCCATGGAGTTGCTGCACCGTGACCCCAGTTTTGCGCAGTGGACACGCGCCAAGGGCTTTGACGGCTTTGGCGCCTTCGGCCCCGTGATCGAGACCGAGTTCAACCTGGACGCCGCGGTGCTCCGCACCCGCGTGGGGGGCCGCGAGCGCCAGAACTACCCGCTTTCCGACATGATCTTCAAGCCGGCCGAGCTGGTGTCGTGCCTGTCACAAGACCTGACCCTGGAGCCCGGCGATGTCATCCTGTGTGGCACTTCGCTCGGCGTGCTGCCCATGAAGCCTGGCACCGAGGTGGAGGTGGAGATCGACGGGATCGGGGTGTTGCGCAACCGGTTTGGGTGAGAAGTGGCCACGATGGCTCCGATCCGGTGAGGCATTCGCCGTCGCAGTTCCGAGCCGAATCTCTGCTTGAACTCTTGCTGAAAGCCTGAAAGGCTGCCGGACAACCGGCCCGTCGTAAACTCAAACGCTTTGTCTGCAAGGTGCAGACCTGTTTCCTTCAGAGGGTACCGAACGTGTTCATTTCTTCAGCTTTTGCACAGTCTGCTCCGGCCGCCGCGGGCGGAGGGGCCGAATCGACCTTGTTGAGCCTGCTGCCGCTGGTCCTGATGTTCGTGGTGCTCTACTTCATCATGATCCGCCCGCAGATGAAGCGTCAGAAGGAGCACAAGGCCATGCTGGATGCCTTGGCCAAGGGCGACGAGGTGGTGGTGGGCGGTGGCGTCATCGGCCGCATCTCCAAGCTGGGCGACAGCTTGGTGCATGTGGAGGTGGCTAACGGCGTGGAGATCCAAGTGCAGCGGCCCGCCATCGTGCAGGTGCTGCCCAAGGGCACCTTCAAGTAAGCGCCCTGAGCGGTTGCGGGCGGCGCTGCAGCGGCAAACCCGCCACCGCTGCCCGAGTCGGCATGCGGCCCTTCGGGCCACGGAGAATTCATGAACCGCTATTCCTGGTGGAAATACGCGATCCTCGCGGTGTCCCTGCTGTTGGGCTTGTTGTACGCCGTGCCCAACCTGTACGGGGAGGTGCCTGCCGTACAGGTGTCCAGCGGCAAGGCCACGTTGAAGATCGACGCGGCACTGGTGCCCAGGGTCAACGAGGTGTTGGTCAAGGCCGGCCTCAAGGCCGATTCGGCCCAGTTCGACGGTCAGTCCATCAAGGTGCGGCTGCAGACCACCGACCAGCAGAAGCTGGCCAAGGACGCGCTGACTGCGGCGCTCAACCCGGACGCCAGCAATCCGTCGTACATCGTCGCCCTGAATCTGCTGTCCAACACGCCGGAGTGGATGGCCAAGCTGCGCGCCCTGCCCATGTACCTGGGCCTGGACCTGCGCGGCGGCGTGCACTTCCTGATGCAGGTGGACATGAAGGCGGCCCTCACGAAGAAGGGTGACGCCATTGCTGGTGATGTGCGCACGATGCTGCGCGACAAGAACATCCGCCATGCCGGCATCAGCCGCGAAGGCATGGCGGTGGAGATCCGCTTCCGCGAGGCCGCCACGGCTGTCGCTGCGCGCCAGCTGCTGACCGAGCAGCTACCCGACATGGTCTGGACCGAGCAGGCCGATGGGGGTGAATCCCGGCTGCGCGGCGTGCTCAAGCCCGAGGCCGCCAAGGCCGTGCAAGACCAAGCCCTCAAGCAGAACATCACCACGCTGCACAACCGCGTGAACGAGCTGGGCGTGGCCGAGCCGGTGATCCAGCAACAAGGCGCCGACCGCGTGGTCGTGCAGTTGCCGGGCGTGCAGGACACGGCCAAGGCCAAGGACATCATCGGCCGCACCGCCACGCTGGAAGTGCGCATGGTCAACGAAAGCGCCGAGGCGCGCGAAGCCGAGCGCGGCGGTGGCCCGGTGCCTTTCGGCTCGGAGCGTTACCTCGAGCGCAATGGCGCACCGATCATCGTCTTCCGCCAGGTG
>CAISJH010000694.1 GCA_903885585.1 uncultured beta proteobacterium | reverse complement strand
GGGCTTTCCGTGGGCGGCCAGCGGCTACACGCAGATCGATGGCCCTCTGGCCGCGCTCGCGCCCTGGGTAGGGGTGTACGGCCTGGGCGTCCTGGTGGCCTTGGCGGGTGCCAGTTTGGGGCTCGCTTGGCCGCTCGTGCGCCAGCGCGCGTGCCGGAGCGCCGCTCTGGTGGCCGCCGCCTTGGGCGTGTTTGTCGTGCCCGGTCTGACCGGCGCGCCCGAGTTCACCCGGACCGCGGGTACGCAGGAGGTCACCCTGCTGCAGACCTCGGTGCCGCAGGACGAGAAGTTTTCCGGCGAGCGTCTGCCCCAGAACCTGGCCTGGCTGGCCGAGGCGCTGGCGCAGGCTCGGGGTCAGCTGATCGTGGCGCCCGAGACTGCCATTCCCTTGTTGCCGTTCCAACTGGCTGAGCTGGCGCCCGACTGGTGGCCTGGCGTGGTGGAGCGCTTTGCGCGCTCGTCCCAGGTGGGCTTGGTGGGCATGCCGCTGGGGAGCTTCGAGGACGGCTACACCAATTCGGCTGTGGGCCTGTACGGGTCGACATCTGCTGCCACCTGGGCCAAGCCGGGAGCCGAGCCCGCGGCCTCTGGGGGCTACCGCTACGACAAGGTGCACCTGGTGCCTTTTGGCGAGTTCATTCCCACAGGGTTTCGCTGGTTCACCAACCTGATGAACATCCCGCTGGGTGACTTTTCGCGCGGGCCGCTGGACGCGCCGTCGCTTGTGGCCGGCAGCCAGCGTGTGGCCCCCAACATCTGCTACGAAGACCTCTTCGGCGAGGAGCTGGCGGTGCGCTTTCGCGACCCCTCACGGGCGCCTACGGTGCTGGTCAACCTCAGCAACATTGGCTGGTTTGGCGACAGCATTGCCTTGCCGCAGCACCTGAACATCTCGCGCATGCGCTCGCTGGAGTTGCAGCGGCCGATGCTGCGCGCCACCAACACCGGCGTGACAGCCATCATCGACCACCAGGGCCGGGTCACGCACCGTCTCGAGCCCTTTGTGCGCGGCGCGCTGGAAGGCGCCTACGAGGGGCGCGTCGGCACCACGCCGTTTGCCTGGTGGGCCGGCCGCTGGGGCTTGTGGCCACTGGTCGGGCTGGGGCTGGCGGTGCTGGCGCTGGCGGCCGCGGCCAGGCGCTGGCTCAGGCCGCCGACTTTGCGGCCTGACCGGCTCTGACGAGCCGCCCCGGGCGCGCTGACGTGATGGCGCCATCGCGCTGCACACACGCGCCGCCCACCCAGGTGCCCAGGTAGCCCTCGGCCTTCTGCAGGAAGCGGCGGCCACCGGCCGGCAGGTCGCGCACGATGTGGGGCGTGCCCACCGACAGGCGCGCCGGATCGATGAGATTCAGGTCCGCGCGCAGGCCTGGGAAGATGGCGCCGCGGTCCTGGAGGCCAAGGTGCCTGGCATTGCGTGCGCTCAGCAGATGGATGGCACGTTCCAGCGGTAGGCGGCCTTGGGGACGGTCGCGCACCCAGTGGGTGAGCAAGAAGGTGGTGGCGCTGGCATCGCACACGGTGCCCACGTGCGCACCGGCATCGCCCAGGCCCACCAGCGCTTGCGGGTGGTCCAGCATCTCGCGCACCGTGTCCAGGGAACCCTCGTTGTAGTTGAAGAGCGGAAAGTAGACGAGCTGCGAGCCGTCGCCCTGAGAAAAGTGGTCGTAAAGCGCTTCGAGCGCCGTGGTACCGCGCATCCGTGCCCGGGCCGCGAAACTGGTGGTCACGGGCTGCTCATAAGCAGGCGGATCGGCCAGCGGGAACATGCGCCCGGCAATCAGCTCGATGCGTGCGAGCAGCAGGTCTACCAAGGGCGGGATGGGCGTGCTGTCACCCGACAGGCGCTCGCTCTTCTCGGCCAGGATACGGGCCTTGCGTGCCGGCTCGCGCAGCGCTGCCGCCCGATCGGCCAGGGGCAGGTGGGCCACTTCCTTGTAGCCCGGAAAGCCCATGAAGGGGTGAAAGCTCGCATCCAGGCCAATGATGACGCCGATGGCGCGCACGGCGGTCTGCAGGCCCAGCGCCAGACCCTGGGCCGCCGCGCGGTCTACGCGGCTGCGGATGGCCTTCCATTGCTCGCCACCGGGGTCGCGCTGCAGCCAGGTCATGGACAGGGGCCGCCCGCTGGTACGCGCCATGGCCTCCACCAGATCAAACTCCGCTTCGAAGCGTTGCGCCCCCCGCATCAGGTCGAAGTCGCTGACCACCTGCAGCACCCCGTGGCCCAGACCCTCGAAGGCGTGCGCGATGCCGGTCAACTCGTCCAGCGAGGCTTCCGAGGCTGGCGTCTCCTGGCCGCGCGCGGTGCGGTGGTTGTCGGTGCGGCCGGTGGAAAAACCTACGGCGCCGGCCTGCAGCGCCTCGCGCACCACGGCGCGCATGGCCCGAATGTCCTCATCGGTAGCGGCCTGCTGCGCCAGCGCCCGCTCACCCATCACCGCCATGCGCACCGGGTCGTGCGGCACCTGCACCAGAAAGTCCAGGCTGTGCGGCATGCGCTCCAGCGCGTCCATGTACTGCGGGAAGGTCTGCCAGTCGAAGCGCACACCCTCGGCCAGAGCCACACCCGGAATGTCCTCCACACCCTCCATCAGGGCGATCAGATCGGCCACCGCCGCGGGCTTGGGGCCGGGCTTCAAGGGCGCAAAGCCCACGCCGCAATTGCCCATCACCAACGTGGTCACGCCGTGATGGATGCTCGGGCTGAAGGTCTCGTCCCACGTCGCCTGGCCGTCGTAATGGGTGTGCAGATCGACGAAGCCCGGGGTGAGCCAGGCACCCGGGGCGCTGATGCG
>CAISJH010000693.1 GCA_903885585.1 uncultured beta proteobacterium | reverse complement strand
GCCAGCGCCTGCACGAGCATCTGCATGAGGACCGCACCGACCTGACGCTGAACCAGCGCATGGCCGACGGCACGTTCGAGGAATCGCAAGCGGTGGACTTGGAGCTGCAACCCGGGCAGATGTCGCTGCACGACGTCTACATGATCCACGGTGCGGCGGCCAACACCTCGGGCAAGCGGCGTACCGGCGTGGCGCTGCGCTACATGCCGGCCACTTCGGTCTTCGAGCGCAACCTCCGGCCGGTGGACGGCAAGACCGGCGTGCCGGTGAACTTTGCCAACCGCCCGCTGTGGCTGGTGCGTGGCGTCGACCGCTCTGGGCGCAACGACTTCGAGGTCGGGCACCGGCGGGGTTGACCGCTGGCGGCGGGCGCGGGGCTCCGTGGTTGGGGCTGCTTGAAGCGTTCCGCTGCCTGCCTGTGCACCCTCAGCGGTGTCCAGGCGTCCGGGCGCCGATCAAGCCGGTGGCCAGGGCCGTGCCCAGCAGGATGACGCTGCCGGCGCCCACCATCACGGGGGTCACGCCCTCGCCCAGGAACAGCCATCCCCAGGCCAGGGCGAACAGCGGGATGAGGTAGGCCACGGCCAAGGCCTTGCTCGGGCCCACGCTGGCAATCAACCGGAAGTACAGCCAGTAGGCCAGGCCCGTGCACGCCAGACCGAGCACCGTCACTGCCGCCCATGCGCCGGGGCTGGGCGTGGACGCCGGCCAGGTGGCGGTGGCCGGCAGCGCCAGGGCCAGCCCGGCCACCATCTGGCTGCCCGCTGCCACGGCCATGGGGGGCGCAGTGCCCAGGTGGCGTTTGGTGAAGTTCACGGAAAAGCCGTAGCACAGGGTGGAGACCAGGCACGCCACCACGGCCCAGGCCGCCTGCCCCCAGCCCGCCCCGCTGCGCAGGCCCGCCTGGTCCCAGGCCAGCCACACCACGCCGGCAAAGCCCAGCACCAGCCCCAGCACGCGCGTACGGCTCAGGCGCTCTCCCAGCCAGGCCCAGGCAATCAGCGCGCCCCACAGGGGTGCGGTGGCGTTGAAGATGGCGGCCAGCCCGGTGGAGATCCACAGCAAGGCGTAGCTGTACAGCGCAAACGGCAGGGCCGAATTCACCACGCCCACCACCACCAGCGGCCTGGCATGGGCGCGCAGGGCACGCCAGTGCCCGCTCATCCAGAGCAGCGGCGCAAGCGCCAGGCTCGCCAGCAGCACGCGTATCTCCGTGACCATGACCGGCCCGAACTCCGGCACGGCCACCCGCATGAAGAGAAACGAGGCGCCCCACAGCGCCGCCAGCGCCAGCAGTTCCGCAAACTGACGCGCGGTCATGCGGGGTTTGCGCCCTCGTGCGCCAGCAGGGCGCGCTTGCGTTCCAGCCCGCCCGCGTAACCCGTGAGCGCGCCGCCGCTGCCCAGCACGCGGTGGCAGGGCACGACAAGGCTGACCGGGTTGCGCCCGATGGCTGCGCCGGCAGCGCGCACGGCCGCAGGCGAGCCGGCGGCGGCGGCGATGGCGGCGTAGGTGGACGTGCCGCCTGGCGGAATGTTCAGAAGGGCGGCCCACACGGCGCGCTGGAAGGGGGTGCCGGCGCTGAGGTCGAGCGCCGGGGCGGGCCCGCCGTCAGGCGTTCGTGCCCAGTACGCACGCAGCCAGCGCGCCGTGGCTTGCAGCATCGGGTGCTGCGGATCTTCGGGCGCCACCAGGGGGCCTGGATGATGTTTCTGGCCGTCGAACCACAACCCAGCCAGGCCCCTGTCCATGGCGAGTGCGGTCATGGGGCCCAGGGGGGTATCCAGTCGGGTTTGCGCAACTCCGCGCGACTTGGCATGCGTCATGCAGGCATCATAGGAGAGGGTCATTCTTAGAATTCGCGCCCGCTTAACCTCCACTCCACACCGACCTCCGATGCAAGTCCATTCCTCCATCTTCAAGGCTTATGACATCCGCGGCATCGTCGGGCAGACGATTGATGCCACCTTTGCCGAGCACCTGGGCCGCGCCTTTGGCAGCGAGGCGGTAGCTGCCGGCGAGAAGGCGGTGGCTGTCGGCAGAGACGGGCGGCTGTCCGGCCCCAAGCTGGCTGCCGCGCTGATCAAGGGCCTGAAGTCCACCGGGTTGGATGTGGTGGACCTGGGCGCGGTGACGACGCCGATGCTGTACTACGTGGCCGCCACGCGGGGCGCTCACGGCTGCCGCTCGGGCATCCAGGTCACGGGCAGTCACAACCCCAAGGACTACAACGGCTTCAAGATGGTGCTGGCCGGCCGCGCCATCTATGGCGACGATATCCAGAAGCTGCGCCAGCGCATCGAAGCCGAGGATTACGTCAAGCGCCGCGGCCGCAGCGCTGCGATGGACATCGGGGCCGAGTACACGGCGCGCATCGCGGGGGACTGCAAGCTGGCCCGTCCGATGAAGATCGTGGTGGATTCGGGCAACGGCATCCCGGGCGCCTCGGCGCCGGGCGTGTTGCGCGCGCTGGGCTGTACCGTGGACGAGATGTACTCCGAGGTGGACGGCGACTTCCCCAACCACCACCCGGACCCGAGCAAACCCGAAAACCTGGCCGAGCTGATCCAGCGCGTGAAGACCACCGACGCCGAACTGGGCCTGGCCTTCGACGGCGACGGCGACCGCCTGGGCATCGTCACCAAGCAGGGGAACATCATCTACCCCGACCGGCAGTTGATGCTGATCGCAACAGACATCCTGAAGCGCCAGAAGGGCGCCACGGTGATCTACGACGTCAAGTGCAGCCAGCGCCTGCCCGTGGCCATCCGCAAGGCAGGCGGTGTGCCGCTGATGTGGAAGACCGGGCACTCGCTCATCAAGGCCAAGATGAAGGAGATTGGTGCGCCGATTGCCGGCGAGATGAGCGGCCACATCTTCTTCGGCGAGCGCTGGTACGGCTTTGACGACGCCACCTACACGGCGGCCCGGGTGCTGGAGATCCTGTCGCGCACCACCAACCCCAGCCGCGTGCTCAATGCGCTGCCCTCGAGCTTCTCCACGCCGGAGCTCAACGTGCCCTGCGCCGAAGGCGAGCCTGCCCGCGTGGTGCAGGCGCTGCAGGCCCGGTTGGCTGAAGGATCGCTGCGGTTTCCGGGTGGCGAGGTGGGCACCATCGATGGCGTTCGGGTGGACTTTGCTGACGGCTTCGGCTTGATCCGCGGCTCCAACACCACGCCGGTGCTGGTGCTGCGCTTTGAGGGCCACACACAGGCGGCACTGGAGCGCATCGAGCACGACTTCATGGCCGCGCTGAAGGCCGTCAAGCCCGACGCGGCCGTGCAAGCAGCGGCGCACTGAGCGTCCGGCCGCGCCCCTTGGTCCGGCTGCTTTATTCCGCGATCCTGCGGCTGGCGCTGCCCCTGTGGCTGGCCCGCCTGTGGTGGCGCGGACGGCGCGAGCCCGGTTACCGGCAACATCTGGGCCAGCGCATGGGGCTCGGCTCGGTGCATCCTGAGGGCGCGCTGTGGGTGCACGCCGTGTCGCTTGGTGAGACCCGCGCCGCGGCGCCCTTGGTGGACGCCTTGCGCGAGCGCCTGCCGGGCTTGACGTTGCTGCTGACGCATGGCACCGCCACGGGCCGTCAGGCCGGTGCGGCCCTGCTGCAGCGAGGGGACCGCCAGGCCTGGTTGCCCATCGACACCCCGGGTGCCGTCAGGCGTTTTCTGGCTCACCAGCGCCCCGCCCTGGGTGTGCTCATGGAAACCGAGGTCTGGCCCAACCTGCAGGCGCAGGCCGCACAGGCGGGCGTGCCCATGGTGCTCGCCAATGCCCGGCTGAGCGAGCGCAGTGCCTCCAAGGGGCAGCGCCTGCAGCGCCTGATGCGGCCGGCCCTGTCCGCCATGCGCTGCGTGCTGGCGCAGACCGAGGCCGATGCCCAGCGCCTGCGCGCGATGGGGGCCGGTGACGTGCGGGTCATGGGCAATCTGAAGTTCGACCTGATCCCGCGCGAGGATCTGCTGGCTCGGGGGCAGCGCTGGCGACAGCAACTGGGCCGCCCCGTGGTGCTGGCGGCTGTCACGCGCGAGGGTGAGGAGCAAGCCCTGCTGCAGGCCTGGTGCGCGCAACGCGGTGGCCTGTCGCAGGCAGCAGGTGAGGCGGGCGCGCCGGCTCTGTTGGTGATCGTGCCGCGCCACCCGCAGCGCTTCGACGAAGTGGCTGCCCTGGTCACCGCGGCCGGGCTGAATCTGGCGCGGCGCAGTGGCTGGGTGGCCCCGCCTGTGGATGAGCCGCCCACCGCCGCCTTGGCCTGCGACGTCTGGCTGGGCGACACCCTTGGCGAGATGTCGCTGTACTACGGGCTGGCCGACGCCGCACTGCTGGGTGGCAGCTTTGCCCCGCTGGGCGGCCAGAACCTGATCGAATCCCTGGCCTGCGGCTGCCCCATCGTGGTGGGCCCACACACCTTCAACTTCGCGGACGCTGCCGACGGTGCCATAGCGGCTGGCGCTGCCGAGCGGGTGGGTGACCTGCCTGCAGCGGTGGCGCTTGTGCAGCAGTGGCTTGACCCCGCCCATGTGACAGCCCACGCCCAGCGCAAGGCCGCGGGCCAGGTCTTCGCCACCGCCCACCGCGGTGCCGCCCGGCGCATGGCCGAGGCGGTGGTGGAGGTGTGGGAGGGCTGCGTCAGGGGCTGAAGGCCTGCGATCGGCCTCGAAAGAATGGTGGCATTTTTGCTACCATTGAGACGTGAAAAGCGTGGTGGTCGACACGAATGTCTTTGTCAGTGCCTGCCTGGGCAACGGTGCACCTGCCGAGGTGGTCCGTGCCTGCCTTCAGGCGTTGGTGTTGCCGGTGATGGGAGCTGCGCTTTACCTGGAGTACGAGGAAGTGCTCGGTCGAACTTCATTGTTCAGGCGCAGTCGGCTGGATGCCCAGGAGCGTGCAGATCTGTTCGACGCCTTCCTCTCGCAATGTACGTGGACCCGGGTGTACTACGGGTGGCGTCCGAACTTGGCTGATGAAGGCGACAACCACTTGGTAGAACTGGCCGTTGCCGCTCAGGCTGGCGTGATCGTGACCGGTAACGCACGCCATCTCGAGGTTGGCGAGTTGAAGTTCCCCGCCATACGCGTCCTGGATCCGAAGACCTTTCTGCAGGAGTTGAAATCATGAGTGCACTGACCTTGCGGCTGCCCGATGACAAGCACGATCGCTTGCGAGCGCTGGCCAAGAGCCGCGGCACCACGGTCAATCGGCTCCTTGATGAGGCGGCCACTCTGATGATCAGCGAATTCGATGCCGAAACCCGCTTCAGACTGCGTGCAGCCCGCGGAGCCGGTCAGGTCGAGCGCGCACTGGCCTTGTTGGACAAGGCCGAGGGCAGGACGAAGTCGCAGTGAGATCGATCAGCCTCTGAGCAGCGACACCGACCGCAGGTCGGTACTGCCCGGGAACACGTCGCGTGACAGGACGGTCTGGCTGATCTTCAGGTGATCGTGCAGCACGCCCTTGAAGACCGCACGCAAGTCGGTGGTGATGCGCAGGTCACGGCCTTCGAAGCGGTCTGCCCGGGACAGTCCAGGCCAGTCGGCCAGCACGCGACCACCGGCCACCGCGCCCCCGAGCGCAAAGGCCACTCCGCCCGAGCCGTGGTCGGTGCCGAGCGTGCCGTTGACGGCCACCTCGCGGCCGAACTCGGTGACCACCAAGACCACGGTCCGGGCCCACCAGTCCTGCGTGGAGCCGTCGCCCTTCATCGTCTCGCGCAGGGCGGCCAGCGCAGCGTCCAAGGTGCGCAGGTTGTTGGCCAGCGCACCGTTGGGCGCGGCCTGGTTGGCGTGGGTGTCCCAGCCGTTCATCTCGATCACCGCCACCTGCGGGCCCCCCGGGCGGGCCAGGAACTCGCCCGCCTTGCGGGTCAGGGCCACCGCAGCGTTTCGCGCACCGCCCTGCATAGCCGCCATGTCCATGCCCACCGGCATCTGCGGGTCCTGGCGCAGCCCGCGCGCGCGCGCCAGCGCCTGGGCCAGGGCGGGATCGCCGGCATAGAGCCGCTGCAGGCGCGCCACGAGGTCGGGTGAAGGCTCGGGCAGTGCTGAAGGTGCCCAGGTGTCGATTTCGTCGTTGCCCCGTAGCACCAGCGGTACGGCGGTGCTGATGGCCATGCCCCGCTGGCCCTGCACCTGCAGCGCGCGTGCCAGCCAGCCGGTGGACAGCTGGTAGGGCTGCGTGCCGCCCGACTCCAGCACCTGCTGCGCGTCGAAATGCGATCGCTCCTTGTAGGGCAGGCCGGTGGCGTGGATCACCGCCAGTTCGCCTTGCCCGTACAGCGCATGCAACTGCTTCAAGGCCGGGTGCAGCGCAAAGGGGCCCTCCAGGGGCAGCGCGGCTTCCTGCAGTTGCGCGAGCGGCCCGCGCGCGGCGGCGAAGTCGGGGTCACCCACGGCCGGTGCCGCGCCCAGGCCGTCCATGCCTCCGCGCAGCACCACCAAGGCCAGACGCTGCGTCGTGGCCTGTCCCGCCGCGTTTGGCGTGGCCAGGCTCAGGCGGGGCAGGGCGCCCACGGCCATCGCGCCTGCGCCGACCCACGCTGCGCGGCGCACAAACTCTCGGCGTCCAGTCAACATTCGGTCCGTGCTCATCTTGGGCTCCTGGCGGGGTGACAACGCGGCAAGGGGGACGTGGAGAGGGCTTGCATGGCGCTCCGCTTGCCGAGTGAATGGAGGTCAGCGCCGCTGGAATTCGGGTGACAGCAGCAGCAAAGCCAGGGCCTGGGGGCCGTCGGCTGCACGGTCGATCTGCGCGGCTGTAGCTTCGCTGAGCAGGGGCCCGAAAGCGCTGCGCGCCAGGGCTCGGGCATCCTTCTGGCGGCCGAAACGCTCGCCCACGCGGGTAGCCCACTCCACGCGCTTCCACATCGCGTCAGGCCCCAGCCAGTCCTCGGCGCGGTCGGGCCAGCCCGCGGGGGAGGGCGCAGCCTGCAAGCGCTGGCCCATGAGGCCGGCACCGCCATCCACATTACGCTCCAAGGGGGCATCGCCCGTGCCGAGCAGGCGCCAGGTGGAGACGATGAACTCTGCCGGCGTCTTGAGCTTGCCGGCGCTGGGTGCCCAGGCCTCAGGCGCCGCCAGCAGCGCCCGGTAGACCGTGGGCAGGTCACCCGCGCTGCGCAGGTAGGCGTCCTCCAAGCGAGACACCAGCGCTGGCGGTGGCGCGTCCGTCACAAAGTGGCGGGCCAGTTTCAGCGCGATGTGGCGCGCAGTGGCCGGGTGCGAGGCCAGATCCTGCAGCACTTCGCCCAGCGCCTGCGGGCCCTCGCGGTAGGTCTTGCCCAGCACCACCTTCGGGCCGGGTTCATGCCAGCCCGGGTCAAAGCGCGTGGCCGCGTCCTCGTCCGGAATCTGCTCCTGCTGGGCCAGGCGTGCGGGGATGCGCCAACCTGTCAGCACCGCCGCCAGCGATGTCACGTCAGACTGGGTGTAGGCGCGGCTGGCCGCGCCCAGCGTGTGGAGTTCCAGCACCTCTCGGCCCAGGTTCTCGTTCAGGCCGGTGATGCGAGCGGCCGGGCGGTCGCTGCCGGCCGCGCGCCGGGCCAGCACGGCCACCACGCGGGAGCGCGGACCGGCGGATTGGTCGTTGTCCAGGTAGCGCACCATGGCCCCGTGCGTGACCGCTGCCTGCAACATCTGGCTGAAACTGCCGCCGATGTGCGGGCGGATGGCTTCACGCTCAAAGGCGCCTACCAGCGCCCGCGCAGAGGCTTTCGCTACCGAGACCGTGAAGTGGTTGGCCCAGAACCAGGCCAGCCGCTCCATGAAAGGCCGCGCGCTGACCACCGCCGTGGCCAGGTGGGAACGCACGTCGGCCTGCACGATGGGGCGGAAGTGATCTCCGAACTGCTGCTCACCGCTGCGCGTGTCGGCGGTCATGCCGGACATGGCATTGGCCATCGCGGGGTTCGGGCGGCGCTGCGTCTGGATGAAGCTGGCGTGCGCGCGGATGCCGTCGCTCAGCCGGGCCAGACCCTGGCCCCT
>CAISJH010000692.1 GCA_903885585.1 uncultured beta proteobacterium | reverse complement strand
GGCTCGATGCCCAGGGCATGGTGGCGGGCTGCGGCCAGCCGGTTGGGCACCGCCGCGCGCTCCTGCTCGCCGCGAAAGTCCAGCACCCGCTGCAGGCCGAGCCCCGCGAGCACCGCTTCGTCCTCGGGCGTGAGGCGGCCCAGGTGGTCGGAGCGGAAGAGGCGGCCCCAGCGTACCCGGCGGCCGTCCTGCGTGCCATAGCCCCCCAGGTCACGGAAGTTGGAGGCACCACGCAGGCGCAGCACGCGCCGGTCTTGAACATCGGACATGAGGCCGATTGTGAAGGCCTGACAGGGCCACATCCAGACGAAAAAAAGCCGCGATCTGGCCGCGGCTCTTGCGGGAAGCCCTCGAGGGGCTTCTCATGTGGGACGGTCGTTCAGTCCACGACGCGGATGTTGGAAGCCTGCGGGCCCTTCTGGCCCTGCGTCACCTCGAACTCCACGCGCTGGTTTTCCAGCAGGGTCTTGAACCCCGTGCCCTGGATTTCCTTGAAGTGGGCGAACAGATCCTTGCCGCCGCCATCAGGGGCGATGAAGCCGAAGCCCTTGCCCTCGTTGAACCACTTGACGATACCGGTTTCCTTGGCCATTTTTCATTTCCTTTCAGTGAGACGCCCACACATGCGGACGCCGTGCAGAAACACCCCGCAACTCACCGATGGAAGATTTGGCCGAACCGCCAGCCTGGCCGGCGGGCGAGAACAAAGAACCGACTGAGAGAAGATCTAGAGCACGCCTACCCATGCATAGTAGCAGCATATCGACGCACGGCCTTGAGCAAACGCTCAGGCTCGATGGGCTTGGTCAGCACGTCGTTCATGCCGGCCTGCAGACACAGGTCGCGGTCGGCGGCCAAGGCGTTGGCCGTCATGGCCACGATGGGCAGGTGGGCCTTGTCGGGCAGGCCGCGGATGCGCCGCGTGGCTTCCAGCCCGTCCATCACGGGCATCTGCATGTCCATGAAGACCATGTCGAAGTCGCCGCGCTGCACCCACTCCAGCGCCAGCGCGCCGTTCTCCGCGGTCTGGACACGCAGACCCGCCTGGGTGAGCAGCTCTTCGGCGATCATGAGGTTGACCTCGTTGTCGTCGACCACCAGCACACGCTGGCCGTTGAACGGCGGCAAGGCATCGTCCGCCAACATCGCAGCCTGGCTCTTGTGTGCAGGCCCGCCCGCGGGGGGCCTGGCCGCCACTCCCAGCCCCAGCCGCGCAGAAAACCAGAACGTGGAGCCCTCGCCCAGCCGGCTTTCCACGCCCACGGCGCCACCCATCAAGGCCGTCAGCCGGCTGGAGATGGCCAGGCCTAGGCCCGTGCCGCCGTACTGCCGGCTGATGGAAGCGTCGGCCTGCTGAAAGCTCTGGAACAGCAACTGCTGCTGCTCGGCGCTCAGGCCGATGCCGGTGTCCTCGACCTCGAAGCGCAGGCTCACTTCCGCCTCGGTACGCTCTACGACCCGCACGCGCACGTGGATGCTGCCGCGCTCGGTGAACTTCACCGCGTTGTTGCCATAGTTGATCAAGACCTGCCCCAATCGAAGGGGGTCGCCCACCAACGCATCGGGCACGTCCGGGCCCACCTCGAACGCCAGCTTCAGCCCCTTGGCCGTGGCCTTGTCCACGATCAGGTTGGAGAAGTTGCGCAGCACGTCGGCCAGAGAGAAGTCGATGTGCTCCAGGCTGAGCTTGTCGGCCTCGATCTTGGAGAAGTCCAGGATGTCGTTGATGATGCCCAGCAGATGATGGGCCGACTGCTGGATACGGCCCAGGTAATCGCGGCTGCGCCCATCCTGGGCGTGGCGCAAGGCCAGGTGCGTCATGCCCAACACGGCGTTCATGGGCGTGCGGATCTCGTGGCTCATGTTGGCCAGGAACGCGGACTTGGCCTGGCTGGCCTGCTCGGCCACGACCTTGGCCTGTTCCAGCTCGCGCAGCAGGTTCACGCGCTCGGTCACGTCGCGCACGATGAAGGTGATGAAGGCGTCGCTGCCGCGCGCCCAGCGCGAGAGGTTGAGCTCCAGGTGCACGGGCGCCCCGCCAGCGTGCGCCGCCTGCAGCTCGCAGGGTGCACCCGCACCACCGGCAGCGGCGGCGGCGTCCTGCAGGCTCTGCGGCACGAAGCGCTCGATGTCCTGGCCCAGGGCCTCGGAGGCCATCACGCCAAAGATGCGCTCGGCCGTGGCGTTCCACATCACGATGCGCCGTGCAGCGTCCACCGACACCACGGCGTCAGGCATGCTGGCCACCATGGTGGCGAGCTTGTCCTTCTCGTCGCCCAGCCGGGCGCGCAGGGCCAGGCGCTCCAGGTGGGTGGCCAGGCGCTGGCGCGTGGCGCCGACCTCGAAAGGCTTTTCGATGAAGTCGATCGCGCCCTCGGCGAAAGCGCGGTCGCGCCGCGGCTTGTCGTTGAACGAGGAGCAGTAGATCAGCTCACAGGCCGGCTGGATCTCGCGCACCTGCCGCGCGACCTCGAAGCCGTCCATGTCCGGCAGGTTCAGGTCGATGATGGCGAGCTGGAAGGCCGCGCGCGAGGCCATGCGCAGTGACTGCGCCCCGGTCTTGGCGAACGACACCTCCACCGCCGGCCGGCTCAGCAGCTCCCCCATCAGGCGCAGGTTGTCCGCCAGCTCGTCCAGGACCAGCACGCGGGTGGTGCCGTCCAGAACGGGGATGTGGGAGGCCGGTTCGCTCACGAAGCGGGAGATGCCAGGTTGTCGAGCGTGCTGAGCATGAGCTCGGCATCCTGCTCGCGCAAAGCGGGGTCGAGCAGGCGGTGCAGGGCTTCAGACAGCTCCGCATCGCCGCATCCGTCGATCAGGCTCTGCACCCGCATCAGCTGCCCGATGTCGGCCGCCTCACGCAGCTGTGCGATCAAGGGCTGGGCATCGGCCGAGCGCAGCCGCTCACGCGCGGCGGCGCCCTGCGCATCGGCATCCGCATCCGCCGCGGCTGGCGCCTGCAGGTCGTCGCGGTAGACGTAGTCCACTTGCAGCAGCGAGGCGATCTTTTGCAGCAGGGCCACGCCATCCACCGGCTTGGGCAGGAAGGCGTTGGCCCCCATGGAGGTGCTGCGCACCTGATCACCCGGGAAGGCGCTGGCCGAGGCGACGATGATGGGGGTGTCCGGCCGCACCGTGCCGCCGCGCAGGGCCCGGATCAAATCGAAGCCGTCGCGCCCGGGCATGACGAGGTCGGTGATCACCAGGTCCGCCGGCTCCTGTGCGTATCGGGCCAGCGCGGTGTCCACGCTGGCGCAACCCTCACCCTCGAAACCGGCCATTCTGAGCAGATCGAGCAGGTAGTTGACGTTGGTCGAGTTGTCGTCCACGACCAGGATGCGCCGGGTGCCCTGGCGCACGCCCACCGGCAGCCCGCGTCCTGCGGCCAGCGTCTGCACCAAATCGTCTGGCGCGGAGTCGAAG
>CAISJH010000691.1 GCA_903885585.1 uncultured beta proteobacterium | reverse complement strand
CCCATGGCATCACAGCCTCGATGGCTGCGAACGCGTCGGCGTGTGAGGTGCGGGCCTCGAGCAGCGCCTGCCCGATGCGCCCGTACAGCCGCACCTTGTCGTTGATCGCCTTGCCGCTGGCTTGGAACTGTTGCTGGTGCTCCCGGGTTCGACACCAAATGCAGTTTCTTCGCGGCTTTTCTGTCGAGATGCCAATGAAATCAACGACTTGGCTGCGCGCTGAAAAACTTGCGTAGTGGCAATGTCATATTCCAATCGTGATGGCAATATGCCACCACGGCGTTATACTCGCCGCCATGTTCCTGAAGCCCACCAAGTCTGGCGGCCACACCTACTTGCAGTTGGTTGAGTCCTACCGCAATGAGTCGGGCCAACCGCGCCAGCGCACGGTGGCTTCGCTGGGCCGACTCGATGAGGTGGGAGGCGGTGTGGATTCGCTGCTGGCGGGCCTGCTGCGCCACAAGGGCTTGCCCTCCTCGGCCGCATCGCCGCCGCAGCTGGAATTCGAGGCGGCCTTATCGTTTGGCGATGTCTGCGCGCTCGATCAAATATGGTGCGAACTCGGCTTCGATGCCTTGGCCGGCGTATTCCGCAAGGCTCGGTTCACCACCGCGGTGGAGCATGCGCTGCGAGCGATGGTGTTCAACCGCCTGTGTGACGCAGACTCCAAGCTGGGCGTGCTGCGCTGGCTGCAGACCGTCTACATGCCGCAGATCGACACAGCCGCGCTGACGCACCAGCAGTTGCTGCGCAGCATGGATGCGCTGATGGACCATCACGCCGATGTGGACGCCGTGGTCGCCGGCTTGCTGCGGCCCCTGGTCGACCAGGACATGTCGATGGTGTTCTACGACCTGACGACGATCCGTGCAGCCGGGCTGAGCGAGCAGCAAGACGATGTACGCCATTACGGCATAGCCAAGGAGGGCGTGATTGCCCGCCAGTTCATGCTGGGTGTGGTGCAGACGGCCGAGGGCCTACCGATCTACCACGAGGTGTTTGACGGCAACCAGGCCGAAGGGGCTACCTTGCTGCCCACGCTGCGCAAGGTGCTGCTGCGCTTCCCGCACATCAAGCGGCTGATCGTGGTGGCCGACCGTGGCTTGCTGTCACTGGACAACCTGGAAGAGCTGGGCAAGATCAAGCTGCCAGACCAGCGCGCACTGGAATTCATCCTGGCCGCGCCCGGCCGGCGCTATGGCGAATTCACCGAGGTGCTGCGGGCAATCCAGGCCAAGGCAGGCGCCGCGCAGCAAGAATTCATCGACGAGACGCGCTGGCAGGACTTGCGCCTGGTGGTGGCGCATCACCCGCAGCGTGCGGCGGAGCAAACGCTGCTGCGCAACGAGCGCATTGCTGCCCTGCACGACCAGGCGCAGCAGTGGGCCGGCAAGCTCGATGGGCAGGATGCAGGCGTGAAGACCAAAGGGCGCAAGCTCTCGGACAGCGGGGCCAAGGCGCGGCTGTATCACGCGGTATGCGAGGCCCACCTGGCCAAGATCGTGAAGGTCGACCTGAAGAGCGAGTTGTTCGCCTATACGGTCGACGAGGCAGCCAAGGCGCAGGCCGAGCTGATGGACGGCAAGCTGCTGCTGGTGACCAACGTGGCAGACCTGACGCCGCAGGACGTGGTCAGCCGCTACAAGGCGCTGGCCGACATTGAGCGCGGCTTCAGAGTCCTGAAGTCAGAGATCGACATTGCGCCGGTGTACCACCGGCTGCCGCAGCGCATAAGGGCGCACGCGGTGCTGTGCTTCCTGGCGTTGATCCTGCACCGGGTGATGAGGCACCGGCTGAAACTGGCCAAGAGCGAGCTCAGCCCTGATCAGGCCCTGGCGCAATTGCGCCGCATCCAGCGCCACAGCGTCAGCATCAACCGCGCCGCACCCGTGACCGGCATGTCCACCATCAACCCCCAGCAAGCCAGCGTGCTGGCAGCCTTGAACGTCAAGAAACCCGCCGTCGACGCTCAATTGTCGTTGCTGTAGTGGCAGCCCGAAGGGGCGCCTCTATACAAATCAACAACTTACAGCGTTTGGTGTCGAACTCGGGGGTGCTTGTTCCTTGCGGTGGCAAAGAGCCGACCGATGATGCGCTCGTGCAGCTCGATGATTTCGTCGGTGACGGTGGCCAGTCCTTCGACGGCCAGCGCAACGAGCGTGGCGTAGCGGCGCTGGGGTTCGAACTTGGCCAGGTCAGCCGGCGTCATCTG